>CAZLBJ010000136.1:0-13289 GCA_964557755.1 uncultured Thermoanaerobaculia bacterium | reverse complement strand
TCGAGATCGAGGACGGCGACGAGATGACGCTCGACGTCGAGCCCGAGGCACTGGCCGCCTCGGTGCACGGCGGCGAGCTGGTGTGCACCGACTGCCACGAAGGGTACGAGGACGGCGACCACCCGAGCGGCGCGGTGTTCGAGGACGAGACGGCGTACAAGCTGCTCACCTACGACCTGTGCCGAAAGTGCCACTTCGACACCTACACGCGGACGCTGGAGAGCGTCCACTACGAGTTGCTCCAGGAGGTGCCGGAGATGGCGCCCGTGTGCAGCGACTGCCACGGCAGCCACGAGATCGCCGACCCGCACGACAAGCAGGCGACGATGGCGCGCAGCTGCGCGCAGTGCCACGACGGCGTCTACAAGACCTACCTCGACAGCGTGCACGGCCACGCGCTGGTCGACAACCACGTCGAGGCGGTGCCGTCGTGCTCGGACTGCCACACCGCGCACTCGATCGAGGACCCGACGACCGCCGCCTTCCACATGGCGTCGCCGGACATCTGCATCGAGTGCCACGGCGACGCCGAGCTGATGGAGAGCTTCGGCATCGCCACCACGGTGGCCGAGACCTACCTCGCCGACTTCCACGGCGTCACCGCCACCCTCGCCGACCCCGACCGCGTCGAGGAGCGGCAACTGGTGGTGACCTGCGTCGACTGCCACGGCGTGCACGACATCGCGTCGCCGGCGGCGATGCCGCCGGGCGCCATGAAGGAGAAGGTGGCGGAGACCTGCAACGGCTGCCACGAGGGCGCCGCGGGCGACTTCCCGCAGGCCTGGCTGTCGCACTTCCCGCCGTCGCTCTCCAACGCGCCGCTGGTCTACCTGGTGGACCTCTTCTACACCCTGTTCATCCCGTTCATGTTGATCGGGCTGATGCTCCACGTCGGCCTCCACCTCTACCGGGTGGCGGCACATCGCTGAGGAGGCGCGAGATGAGTGAGAGCGAGATGGGAAGCCTCAGAGCGAAATCCGATGCGGAGACGAAGGCGGGGACGAAGCCGAAGGCGGAGGCGTCCACCGGCACGGTGGTGCGCTTCTCGGTGTGGTCGCGGGTGCAGCACGTGGCGATCATCCTGCTGTTCACCCTGTTGCTGGTCACCGGCCTGCCGCAGAAGTGGCCGGCCCTGGCCGCCAGTCAGTGGCTGGTCGACGCCATGGGCGGCATCTTCGCGGTGCGCTGGCTGCACCGCGCGGTCGGCATCGCCTTCAGCGTGCTGACCGCGGTCCACCTGGCGGTGGCGATCGGCGGCGTGATGACGCGCCGCTTCGCGCCGAGCATGCTGATCGACCGCAAGGACTTCACCGACGCCGTGCGGCAGCTCCGCTACTACCTCGGGCGCAGCGACGTGCAGCCGGCCTTCGGGCGCTATGATTACCGCCAGAAGTTCGAGTACTGGGGGCTCGTCTTCGGCAGCATGGTGATGGTGGGGACGGGGTTCGTGCTGCTCTACCCCATCCTGCTGTCGCAGCTCCTGCCGGCGCAGCTCATCCCGGCGGCGAAGGTGATGCACAGCAACGAGGCGCTGCTGGCGTTCCTCATCGTGATCTTCTGGCACATGTACGGCGCCCACCTCAACCCCGACGTGTTCCCCTTCGACAAGAGCATCTTCACCGGGCGCATCGACAAGGAGCGCCTGCACCACGAGCACCGGCTCGACTACGAGGAGACGTTCGGCAAGCGTTGATCCCGCCCTGGTGGTCCTCGCCGGAGATCGCCTGGATGTGGCAGGTGATCCTCCACTCCACCGTCGCGGCCGCGGCCTTCGCGCTGTGGTCGCGACGGTTGCGCTTGCCCGCCGGCCGCGCCCGGCGCCGCCTGCTCGCCGTGCTGCTGGTGGTGCCGCCGCTCACCGCCGCGGTCCCCGGCCGCGGCGGCGGCGGCTTCCGCGAAGGCCTCGCCTGGCTCGACTCGTCGCGCCTGCTCGCCCTGCCGCTGCCCTGGCCGGGGGACGGCGGCCCGCACCTCGTCCACCTGGCGGCGGCGGTGGCGGGCGTCACCGTGCTGGCGGCGCTGTGGCAGGAGCTGGCGCCGGTGCTGCGCCACCACCCCCGCGGCGCGGTGGCCGACGGCCTGCCCGAAGCGCTGGTGCGGCGGGCGCGGGCATTGCCCGGCTGGGAGCGGCTCCGGGTGGCGCGGGCGCCGGGGGAGGAGGTCGGCCTCGCCACCTCCGGGTGGCCGGGGCGGCCGCACCTGACGGTGACGGCGGGGGCGCTGGCGCGGCTGGCCCCGGACGAGCTCGACGCCGCCCTGCGCCACGAGCACGCGCACTGGCGCGCCGGCCGCTGGTGGCTCGCCCACGGCCTCTTCCTGGTGCGCCTGGTGCAGCTCTTCAACCCGGTGGCGCTGTGGGCCTTCCGCGAGTGGACGGTGGAGACCGAGATCGCCTGCGACCGCGAGGCGGTGGCGGCGTCGCCGGGCGCCGGCGCGAAGCCGCTGGCGCGGGCGCTGATGAAGGTCTACGCCGACACCCACCGCGGCGACGTCGCCACCCGGAGCCTCTTGCGCCGCCGGGTCGACGCCCTGCTCGGCCACGTGGCGATCGCCGACGACGCGGTGGGCGGCCGCACCGTGGCGGCGGTGGCGCTGGTGCTGGCCGCGACGCTCCCCTGGCTGGTGTGAGGTGACGATGAAGACGCCCGCACCGCCTCCCGGCCACATGCCCGATCCGGCGCCAGATCCGGTGCCCGGCCGGCCGCCCTCTCCGCCGCCCGGCCCCGGCCGCAGGGGGGGCCAGCGCTGGCCGCCCCTGCTCGTCTTCCTGCTGGTGGTCGCCGGCCTGCTGCTCGGCCTGCGGCTGGTGCACCTGGCGGTGCCGCTGCTCTACCCGGCGGTGCTCTCCGGCCCGTTCAGCCTGGAGACGGTGGCCGAAGCCGAGCCACTGGTCGGCTTCGCGCCTCGGCTGCCCTTCTACCGCCCGGAGGTGCTGGGCACGGCGCCGGTCCACGTCACCGCCCGCCGCCGGCCGCAGCCGCAGGTCACCGTCTTCTGGCAGGGCGACCGCTTCCTCTACCTCGCCGAGCGGCAGGGCGGCCCGCGGCCGTTCGTGCGCCCCGAAGCACGGCCGCTGCCGGGCCACCCGGAGTCCAGCCAGTGGCGCGAGGGGCGGACCTGGCGCGTCGTGCTCGAGCAGGACGGCCTGTGGATCGAGCTGCGCACCGACCTCCCCGAGGAGGACCTCCACCGCCTGGTCGAGACCCTGCGGCCCTACCGCGAATTGCGGTGAGGCGGGCGCTTCCCCGAGCTCGCGATACCCAGCTCTCGGAGGATCAAGCCATCGGATGGTCGAGGCGGGCGCGGGCGAGCTTGAGGCAGGCGGCGACGTCCTCGGGCTCGAGGTCGGGCAGCTCTTCCAGAATCTCTTGCTGCGTCAGTCCGCTCGCCAGCAGGTCGAGGACGTCGACCACGCGGATGCGCATGCCGCGGATGCACGGGCGGCCGCCGCACTGGCGTGGATTCACAGTGATGCGCTCGGCGACGTAGGTCATGGAGGCTCCTCGATGGAGAAAGTCTAGCATCCGGCCAGCCGGAGAGGTGCTCGACGCCGATCTCGGCTTCAGAGCCGCCGCCGCCGGGGAGGACCATCCAGTAGCCGCTGCCGGGCCACCCGGAGTCCAGCCAGTGGCGCGAGGGCCGCACCTGGCGCGTCGTGCTCGAGCAGGACGGCCTGTGGATCGAGCTGCGCACCGACCTCCCCGAGGAGGACCTCCACCGGCTGGTCGAGACCCTGCGGCCCTACCGCGAATTGCGGTAGACCGGTGGGCTACCGGGCGGTGCGCCGCAGCCAGGCGCGCAGGGTGTTGAGGTGCGGACCGGCCGTGGCCGGCAGGTGGACCCAGCCGCCGGACCGCAGCGCCAGGGCCGCCGGCGCCCCCTTCTCGACCGCCACGTCCACGATCTCCGAGCGCGGCACCTGCCGGCGCCGGAAGTTGGAGACCATCGTCACTCCGTCGGGACCCAGGACGAGCCGGGTGGTGAGGGCGTCGGCACCCCCGGCGAGGGCGATCAGGGCTACCGCGGCCAGGGCGATCGCCCACCACCGATCGCCGAGGTGGACGAACAGCAGGTAGGCGCCCGCCGCGCACGCCAGCGCGAAAGCGAGCAGCGCCGGCGGGACCCATCGCGGCATCCGGTACACCTGGAGGTCGCCGGAGCTCGGAGCGGCGGCCATCGCCTACCGCTGCACCTCGCCCTGGATCAGCTCGCGGACGCGCAAGCGGTCGACCTCGAGCTCTTCGATGCGCAGGTGCTTGACGGCGGCGCGGCCGATCGCCAGCCGGCCGATGGCGACCGCGCCGACCGCCAGGGCGCCGACGGCGAGGGCGCCGGCGCTGACCGCGGCGAGGGCGGTCGCAAAGCGGGCGAAGGCGAGCTGCGAGCCGGAGCGGGGCCGGAGTGGGGATAGATTGAGCGGGGTCATCGTTCGGCCTCCCACAGGCCAGGATACCGGACGACGAAGCCGCTCGGCGCCACTTCGAGGAGATCGGCGTAGCCGGTGCTCGGCGCCTCGTACCAGTACGCCGTCTCCGAGCGCCGTTCGTAGCGCTGCGGCAACCGCTCCAGCCGCCCGGTCTCGAGGTCGAGCCACACCGCCGGCGCCTCCGCAGCCTCGCCCACCGCCAGCGCCAGCCGGCGGATTGCCAGCAGGTTGGTCGCCGGCGTGAACCCGAGGTCGAGGTCGAGGCAGTCGCCGACCCCCGGCACCGCCTCGCCGCCGACGGTCCAGGCGCCCGGACCGGTGCGGACGACGTCGATCTCCACGGCCTCGTCCCCCAGCCAGCCCTCGACCCGCCCGCCGTACGCCCGCCACGCACGGCCGCACGACACCCGGTAGGCGAGCTGCGCCACGGCACCCCGGTGCCGGAACACGGCCGCCCCCGTGAGGTGCCAGCCGGCGCCGTCCCCGACCAGCCGGCAGGCGTCGTGGCCCGGCACGTCCAGCCTCCGCCAGAGGCACGCATCCGTCATCGGCGCCCTCTTCTCAGTCGGCACGCATTCAGTGTATTCTCTCCACCTTCAACGGAGGGCGGCCTTTTCCATTTCCGGCCGCCGCGAGGATGCCGCACCGCACGACCGACGGTCCCGCCGAAGCCGGCGCCGAACCCCCGAGTACGACCTGTCCCTACGGTCCCGAGCTGCAGGAGAGCTGGGACATGCGCCACGCCCTGTTCTCGCGCTGGGACGAGGGCATCCGCTTCGACCGCGCCGGCCTGTTCGGCGCCAAGCCGGAGGCCGCGGCGCTGGAGTGCGCGCGGCGGCTGCCCGGGGAGACGGTGCTCGACGCCTTCTGCGGCATCGGCGCCATGGCGATCGCCTTCGCGCGCACCGGCCGCCGCGTGGTGACGGTGGAGCTCGACCCCGAGCGGCTGGAGATGGCGCGCCACAATGCACGCGTCTACGGCGTCGAGGAGCGCATCCGCTTCATCCACGGCGACACGCGCGAGGTGATCCGCGAGACGGCGGCGGACGCCGTCTACTTCGACCCGCCGTGGGCCAGCCCCGAGGCCTGGACCTGGGACCGCTTCACCCTCGCCGACTACGTCGTGCCGCCCGAGGAGCTGATCGCCGCCAGCCTGCGACGCGGCGCCCACGTCGCCCTCTCGGTGCCCCCCAACTTCGACTTCGCCGAGCTGGCGCGGCTGTCGGCCTCCCCGCCGGCGGTGCAGCCGGTGCGCCACGCCGAGGAGCTGCTGTACTTCAACGTGTTTCTGCAGTCCAGCGGGAACGGCAATGGCCGGCGCGCTAGGTCCCCCGCTCGAGCCGGCCGATCAGGCCGAGGAGCTGGTCCAGCGACGTCGGTTTGAGCAGGTGGCCGTCGAACCCGGCTTCCCGCAAGCGATCCCGGTCCTCCGAGTACCCGGTGACGGCGACCAGATGCACGCGCTCGCCGTACAGGTCCCGAAAGCGACGGGCCAGCTCGTAGCCGTCCATCCCGGGCAAGCCCAGGTCGATGAGCACGAGCTCGGGCTCGAGCTCGGCGGCAGCGGCCAGCGCGGCGGTGCCGTCGAGGACCGCCTTCGCCGGGTGCCCCTTGAGGGTCAGCAGCTCCGCCAGCGCGGAGGCGGTGTCGCTTTCGTCGTCGACCACCAGGATCCTGCGCGGGGCGACCTGGGTCCGCGGAGGCTCGTCCTGCTGGCTGGCGAGGAGCCGCCCGCGGCGCAAGCGTGGAAGCGTCACCACCACCTCGGTGCCCTGGCCCGGTCCGGCGCTCGACGCGTGCACCTCGCCCTGGTGCATCTGGACCAGGCTGCGCACCAGCGGCAGGCCGAGCCCGAGGCCTCCCTTGGCGCGATCGAGGCTCGTCGGAGCCTGGGTGAACAAGTCGAACATGTGATCGAGCTCGTCGGGTGCCAGGCCGATGCCGTTGTCGCGCACCGTGATCTCGACCGTGTCCTCCGTCGCCTCGACGGTGAGCTCGACCCGGCCGCCGTTCTTCGTGTACTTGGCGGCGTTCCCCAGCAGGTTCTCGATGACCTGCGCCAGGCGCACCTCGTCCCCCTGCACCAGGACGGTTCCCTCCGGCGGCAGGATCACCGTCACCTCGTGCTGGGCGGCCTCGAGCATCGGGGTCACGCTTTCGATCGCCGCCCGGGCCACCTCCGCGACGTCGGCCGCATTCCGCGTCAGCTCGAACTTCCCCGAGATGACCCTCGCCACGTCCAGGAGCTGGTCGAGCATGACCGTCATGCGCCGGGTTTGCCGCTCCATCATCTCCCGGACCGGTCCGATCGGACCGCCGTCGGCCCCGCGGAGGATCTCGAGGCCGTGGCTGAGCGCGGCCAGCGGGTTGCGCAGCTCATGGCCGAGCATGGCGAGGAACTCGTTCTTGCGGCGATCGTCCTTGGTCAGCTCGTCGGCCCGGCCTTCCGCGACCTTCTCCGCGAGGCGCAGGTCGGTCACGTCCTCGATCGACACGAGGATCAGGTCGGGGTGGTCGTCGCGCGGCATCACCTGGGCGTTGAGCCGCAGGCTGCGCCAGCCGATCCTGGCGAACGCATGGTCGACGTCGAAGTCCCGGACCTCCCGCCCCCCCTCCTTCAGTACCTCGTCCAGCAGGGCCCGCACCCGGGGAATGTCCCACTGTCCGTCGGCCAGCTCGTAGAGGGTCCGCCCCTCCTCCTCCGCCTCGCCCCTGTCGATCTGGAACGTGGCGTAGAAGGCGTCGTTCGCCGACGTCACGCGATGGTTCATGTCGAGCACCAGGAGGGGCGTCCGCGAGGTGCGGATGACGGCTTCGGCGTAACGGCGTGCGTGCTCGCTCTCGGCGGCCGCCCTCTTCTGCTGGGTGATCTCGTGATAGGTCACGCACACCCCGTCGACGTCTCCCGCCTCGGTGCGGTACGGGAGGACCCTTCGCGAGAACCACCGGTCGTCGCCGGTCGACACCTCGGCGGCCAGAACGGGCGGCTCGACAGGCACGCCGGCCGACTCGCCGGAGGGAGCCTCGGCCAGGACGCGCCGAGCATCGGCGAGCACGGTGTCGTCGCGCACTCGCATCGGAACCCCGGCGAGGGGGCGTCCGACGTCGGCCTGGCCGATGCTGATGACCGCGGCGCACGCGGGTGTGAAGCGCCGGATGCGCAGGTCCCGGTCGAGGAAGAGGGTCGCGACGTCGGCGCTCACCAGCAGGTTGTTGAGGTCCGAGGTGAGGGTGCGCAGCTCGTCGTTCTTCTCTTCCAGCTGGCTGTTGATGGTGGTCAGCTCTTCGTTGAGCGACTGCAGCTCTTCCTTCGACGCCTCGAGCTCCTCGTTGGCGGACTGGAACTCTTCGTTCAGCGACAGCAGCTCCTCGTAGCTCGTGCTGTGCTCCTCGCTGGCGATGCGTAGCTGATCCACCACCGTCCGCAGCTCGTTCCTGGCGTCTTCGAGATCCTGCTTCAGCTGACCGGTCACGGCGTCGGCGTCCCCGTCCTCGGGCGCCGCCGAGGTGCGGCTCGCGCTCGGCACCTCCCGGAAGACGATGGAGATCAGTCCTTCCCCACCCGACCCGGCGGTGACCGGTTCGATGACGATCTCGACCCTGACGGCTACCGCGTCCCGTTCCAGGCGCACGCCGGTCACCGTCACCGGCCGCGAGTGCTCGAGGGCCTCGGCCAGGCCGGCGCGCAGCTTGGCGTAGAGCTCCGGCCGGACCCAGGAGAGGACGTCCCCGGCGACCTCGCCCTGAGGCTGCGTCAGGTAGAGCCCCGTCGGCCCGAAGAGGTAGAGGATCTCGAGCCTCCGGTCGACCACCACGCACGGCGAGGTGTAGCGTTCGAGCACCATCCGCTCCAGCGATCGGGCCGTCTTCGACTTGTCCGCCGTGGAGCCGCCCCGCCGCGGAGGTTGGAGCCCGGCTGCCCCGGCCGCCTGCCGCTTCAGGTACTGGCGGCCGGGCCGCCGGCCCCCGATGGAGCGGTAGATGTGCTGCTTGCCCGACGCCGCCTCCTCGAAGAGATCGCTGCGCCGGCCGATCGTCTCGGAAGAGCCGAGCCACAAGATGCCGCCGGGCAGCAGCGCGAAGTGGAAGAGCTCGAGCAGGCGCTCCTGTGCGTCGGGCGCCAGGTAGATGAGCACGTTGCGGCAGCTCACCATGTCGAGGTAGGCGAACGGCGGATCGCCGAGCAGGTCGTGGGCCGCGAAGGTGATCACGTCGCGCAGCTCCCGTTCGACGTCCCAACCGTCGCCGCTGCGGCGAAAGAAACGCTGCAGGCGAGCCTCGGAGACCTGTTCCTCGATCTCGGTGGGGTACCGTCCCCGCCGCGCGACCTCCAACGCCTGACCGCTCGCGTCGGAGGCGAACACCGTCAGCTTCTGCCTGCCTTCCGCGGCGTTCCGCGGGCTGTCGAAGTGTTCGAGGAAGATCATGGCCAGGCCGTACGCCTCTTCGCCGGTCGCACAACCGGCCGACCACACGCGCAACGCGCTGCCGGCTCGATGCCTGCCGACCAGCTCCGGCACGATCTCGTCCGCCAGCAACGCCCAGTCCTCGGCATCCCGGAAAAAGCTGGTGACGCCGATGAGCAGGTCTCGATACAGCTCGTCGATCTCCTTCGGATGGGCCTTCAGGTAGTCGACGTAGGCCGGCCACCCGGAGAGACGCTTGAGCTCGATGCGACGCTGCGTCCTGCGCATCAGCATCCCGGTCTTGTAGTCGCGGAAGTCGACGCCGTAGTGCTCGCCGAGCAGCGCCAGGACCTGGGGCAGCCCTCCGGCCGTCTCTTCGGCCGTCTCTCCGGCCGCCGGCTCGGCCTCCTTGGCGGCCGGACGCTCGCGCGGCGTACCGGCGTAGCGCAGCAAGACCTCCCCCATCTCCTCCGGCGCGACCACCGCGTCGGCGACGCCGGTGGCGATGGCGCTGCGGGGCATGCCGGCGTACTCGGCCGTTTCCGGGTCCTGGACCAGGCACAAGCCGCCCACCGCGCGGATCGCCTGCAGGCCCGCGGCCCCGTCGCCGCCGGTCCCGGAGAGCACGATTCCCACCGCGGCCCCTTCCCGCTCCGCCGCCAGCGCGGCGAAGAAGGCGTCGACGGGCCGGGCGCGGAAGTGCGGCTCCTCCGGCGCACCGGCGTCCAGGGCGCCGTCGCGGATGCCGAGCGAGGTCGCCGGTGCGATGACGTAGACGTGGTCGGGCTCCACCCGCTCGTTGCCGGTGACCTGCGTGACCGTCATCGAGGTCCCTTTCTGCAGGATCTCGGCGACGCGGCTCTCGCCGTCCGGGGATAGGTGGAGGACGATGACGAAGGCTAGGCCGCGATCGGCCGGAGCACCCTCCAGGAAGCGCTGGCAGGCACCCAGCCCGCCGGCGGAAGCGCCGATGCCGACGACCAGGGTCGGCGACGGCTCATCCCCGCGGGGCTCCGAAGCCAGGCTGCGTTCTGTCTGGGGGTCCATCGTGAAAGTCGTCTCCGTGGTCGCAGGTCGAGGCGAACCGAAGAGGGTCGTTCGACGAAGGTGTCGACAGTTTACCACCTGGCGATACGATCATGGGAGCCGATCCGAGGCGGGCCCCGCACGAAGGTGACCGCCCCTGGTTCAGTTCACCTTCCCCGGCACCGCCAGGGTGAACGGCGCGATCTCGGCTTCGAAGCCGCCGCCGCCGGGGAGGACCATCCAGTAGCTGCCCTCCATGGTGCCGACCGGGGTGGTGAGGGGGCAGAAGCTGGAGTACTCGAAGGCCTCGCCCGGGCCGAGGATCGGCTGCTCGCCGACGACGCCGGGGCCCTCGACGACCTGCTGCTCGCCGTCGCCGTCGGTGACCACCCAGCGGCGGCTGAGGAGCTGCACGATCGCCTCGCCCTCGTTGGCGATGCGCACGCGGTAGGAGAACAGGAAGTGGCCGTTCTCCGGCGTCGAGTGCTCCTCCTCGTAGCGCGCCTCGACGCTCACCCGCACCCCCTCCGTCACCGCCTCGCTGGTCTCCGGACGCCGCGTCATGGTGCGCGCAGTCTACCCCTCCGGCGCCTCGAGCTGCAGCACGCCGGTCCTCACCGCGACCTTGATCAGCTCGGCGCGGGAGTGGACGTTGAGCTTCTCCATGACGTGGCTGCGGTGGGTCATCGCCGTCTTCAGGGAGATGCCGAGGTACTTGGCCATGTCGCGGCTGGTGGCGCCCTCGGCGAGGAGCTTGAAGACCTGCTTCTCGCGCGGCGTCAGGCGCTCGTGGTCGTCCTCGTCGAGGGCGTGGCCGGAGGCCAGCAGCTCGGCCAGCTCGCTGGCGATGTCCGGGTGCAGGTAGCGGCGGCCGGCGAGCACCGTGCGCACCGCCTCGAGCAGCTGCGGCGCCGCCGCCCGCTTCGGCAGGAAGCCGTGGGCGCCGATGCGGATGGCGCGGCGCACGTACTCGCGGTTCTCGTACTGGGTGAGGATCACCACCTTGACGCCGGGGAGGTCGCGGAGGATCGCCTCGGTGGCCTCGAGGCCGCCCAGGCCGCCGGGCAGGCTGATGTCCATCAGCACCACCGCGGGGCGCACCTGGAGGACGCGGCGGATCGCCTCCTGGCCGTCGCCCGCTTCGCCCACCACCTCGATCTCCGGGTCCTGCTCGAGCAGGGCCCGGATGCCCTCGCGCACCAGGTCGTGGTCGTCCACCAGGAAGACGCGGATGGTCATGCCGCCTCCTCCTTCCAGGCACCGAGCGGGATCTCCAGGCGCACGTGGGTACCGAGGCCGGGCTCGCTGTCGAGCGCCAGGGTGCCGCCGACCAGCTCGGCGCGCTCGCGCATGCCCACGATGCCGGCCCCGGCGGCGCGCTGGCCGGGGTCGAAGCCGGCGCCGTCGTCCTCGACCGCCAGCACCAGGCGGCCGGCGTCGGTGTAGAGCTCCACCGACACCGTCTCGGCGCGCGCGTGGCGCAGGATGTTGGTGACGATCTCCTGGTAGATGCGGAAGGCGGTGATCTCGACCGCCGGCGGTACCTCCAGCTCCTCCTCGACCTCCAGCCGCACGTCGAGCCCCGCCGGCTCGAGGTAGTTGCGGGCGTACCACTTGACGGCGGTCGGCAGCCCGAGGTCGTCGAGCAGCGACGGGCGCAGGTCGAAGATCAGGCGGTGGATCTCGCGCTGCGTCTCGGTCAGCAGCTCCTTCGCCTTGCGCATCTCCGGCGCGTCCACCTCCACGCGGTCGAGCGAGAGCTGGACGACGGTCAGCAGCTGCGACGTCTCGTCGTGCAGCTCGCGGGCGATCCGGCGACGCTCCTCCTCGCCGGCGGCGAGCAGGCGGCGCACCAGGTGGCGGCGTTGGGCGTCGCGCTCGCGCAGCGCGCGGGTGCGCTCGGCCACCTGCCCCTCGAGGTTCTCGTTGAGGCCGGTGAGCTCCGCCAGGGTCGACGCCAGGCGCTGCCGCGCCGCCTCCAGAGTGGCGGCCAGCATCTCGATCTCGCGGTCGCCGGAGACGGCGATCGGCCGCTCAAGATTGCCACGGCGCAGCTCCTCGGCTTGCTTGGACAGCTCGCCGATCGGCGCCACCACCGAGCGCGACAGGGCCCGGAAGAGGAAGGCGGCCATCAGGGCGAGCAGCAGGCCGGTGCCGATGACGCCGGTCTGCACCGTGTGGATCGACGAGAAGGCGCTGCGCTCGTCCTGCTGCACCAGCACGCCCCACGGCGCCTGGCGCAGCGGCACGAAGACGGAGAGATAGTCGCCGCCGCCGCCCTCGTCGCCGCACAGCACGCAGGCGGCGATGCTCTCCACCCACGGCTCGTCGTCGCGGATTGAGCCGCGCAGCTCGCCGCGCTCCGTCAGGCGCTGGAAAAGGCTCTTCTGGTCGGCGGCGGCGATCACCCTGCCGACCTCGTCGACCACCGCCAGGTGGACGTCCGGGCCCAGCCCGAGGTCCTGCAGGAAGGCCGAGACGCCGGAGCCGAGCGGGCGCATCTCCGCCGCCAGGTAGAAGGTGGCGCCGCCGCGGCGGAACGGCTGCACGATCGCCAGCTCGGCGGCGCCGGCGCCGTCGAGGTCGAGCAGCGGCGTCACCCGCGGCCGCCCGTCGAGCCAGGCGGCGGGCGGCGGCTCGGCGTAGGGCGGATCGGCGGCGAGCACGGTGCCGCGCTCGTCGAGCAGGAAGATCGAGTCGCGGAACAGGCACTGGAAGCGGAACGAGCGCAGCCGCGGCACGGCCGACTCGTCGGCCTCGGGGAGCTGCAGCGCCAGGGCGCCGAGGTTGCGGTGCACGCCGGCGAGCGTCGAGTCGAGGTAGCGGGCGACGGTGCGCGCCAGCAGCAGTCGCTCCTCCACCGCCTCCCGCCGCGACTTCTGGAACGACACCACGCTCACCACCGCCGCGATCACCAGGTAGAGCGCGAACCACTGCACGAGCAGTCTCCACAGGCGGCGGCGCAAGGTGGGGCGCGGCATCTCACACTCTCCCGCGCCAGCCTCGCAGGATGGGCACCACGCCGCGACACCCGCCCGGGTAGCGCCAACTCCCGCCCCGTCAGGTTGATCCGTTGACGTTGACGATGGTGGCTAAGACTGAATGTCGGCCTCGGCCATGCCGCCACCAACGCCCGCATTCTTCCTGCGGGGCCACTGCCGGTCTCCGGGGTGGGGTGGGTCCTCGGGTAGGGACCCCGGGAGCGGGCCAAGCGCCATACCCGCCGGAGTCCGATGTCGATGGAGGCCCGTGGACGAGGAGGCGCGCCCCCCTCCAAAGTCCACCGAGTAGCGCGCCGCTCCCTGCCCGAGGACCCCCCCCCCCCCCCCCCCCCCCCCCCCCCCCCCCCCCCGGGGGCAGAAAGACAGGCCCCCCCGGGGGGGGGTAATGGGTGTGCGGCCCCCACCGGGTGGGGGGCGCCCCCCCCACCC
>CAZLBJ010000135.1:0-7802 GCA_964557755.1 uncultured Thermoanaerobaculia bacterium | reverse complement strand
CGGCAGTACGAGGCGGCGCAGGCGGCCGGGGTGACCAAGGCGATGCTGTCGGCCTACGAGACCGGCAAGCGGCGGCCGTCGCTGAAGACGCTCGACAGCCTGCTGACGGCGATGGACGCCGACCTCGGCGACCTCCACCGGGCGCTGACGTCGCACCGCCGCGAGGCCTCGTACCTGGCGGGCGACGCGTCGGTGCCGCGCTGGGACCTCGGCGAGCCGCGGCTGGTCGGCGGTGAGCCGCCGGCGGCAGGCGGGCGCTCGTGGGTCGGCCTGGGCACGCCGGTCGACGTCTACGAGCTGCTCGGCCTCAGCGACCCGCTGCCGCCGCAGGAGGAGCAGGCGCTCGGCGAGACGCTGCACGGCTTCCTCAAGCTCCTGCGCTACATGCACCTCAGCTTCGCCGCCACCGCCGCCGGCCGGCGGCGCTCACGCGGGCCGTTCGACGGCGGCTGAGACGCCGGCCAGCGCCTCCAGGACGTCGAGCAGCGCCTCCGGGTCGAACGGCTTGTCGAGGAAGCGCACGCGCGGATCGGCGAGCAGGTCCTCGACCGCCACGCGGTCGCGGAAGCCGGAGACGAGGACGACGCCGCGGCTGCCGGCTGCGAGCGCCGCCTCGGCCACCTGGCGGCCGGAGCGGCCGGGCATCACCAGGTCGGTGACGACGACGTCGAACGGCACCCCCGCCGCTTCGATCGTGCGCACCCCGGCGTCGCCGTCCGCCACCGCCACCACCTCCTGGCCGACGGCGGTGAGGATGGCGTCGGCGGCCTGGCGCAACTCGGCGTTGTCCTCCACCACCAGCACCCGGCGGCGCGTGCGCGGCGGCCTCGCCGCCCCGGCCCGCGCGACGGCCGCCGGCGCCGCCGCCTCGCCGCGGCTGCGCGGCAGGTAGACGCGGAAGGTGGTGCCCTTCCCCACCTCGCTGTCCAGGCGCAGGAAGCCGCCCGCCTGGTGGACGATTCCGTAGACGGTGGCGAGCCCGAGCCCGGAGTGGTCGCCGCCGGCGCCAGGGGCGCTTTCCCCGCCCGCACCGCCCTGCAGCCGCTTGGTGCTGAAGAACGGCTCGAAGATCTTGTCGCGCACCGCCTCGGGGATGCCCATCCCCTCGTCGCGCACCGCCAGCACCACGTAGTCCCCGGCGCCCGCCTCCGGCGCCTCGGCGGCGTCGACCACCGCGTTGGCGGTCGACACCGTCACCCGGCCGCCGCCCGGCATCGCCTCGCGGGCATTGACCAGCAGGTTGACCAGCACCTGCTCCATCTGCGTCGGGTCGACCTCGACCGGCCACAGGCCGCGGCCGGGCCGGACGGCCAGCTCGACGTCGTCGGAGAGCAGGCGGCGCATCATCGAGCCGAGCTCGGCGGCCAGGCGGTCGAGGTCGACCACCTCCGGACGGCTCGGCTGGCTGCGGCTGAAGGTGAGCAGGCGCTGGATCAGCGCCGAGGTGCGGCCGACGGTCGACACCACCTCGTCCATCAGCGGGGCGATTCCCGGCTGCTGCTCGCCGTAGAGCACCTTGACCAGCCCGCACTGGGCGTTGATCGTCGCCAGGTAGTTGTTGACGTCGTGCGCCAGGCCGCCGGCCAGCCTCCCCACCGCCTCGAGCTTCTGCGCCTGGCGCAGCTGCGCCTCGCTGCTGCGCAGCGCCGCCTCGGCCTGGTGCTGGAGGCCCAGCCGGCGGCGCAGGGTGAGCGTCGCCAGGCCGATGAGCAGCAGCCAGGCGGCGAGGATCGAGCCGACGAGCTGCGCCGAGCGGCGGCGCCCGTCCAGCATGCGCTGCTCGACGTCCGCTTCGAGGCGGGTAGCCTCGGCGAGGAGCTGGCGGAAGACGTCGTCGTAGCGCTCGTCGAGGCGGCTGCCGACGCCGGCCGAAGGGCGGTGGGTGACGCGGGTGTGGGCGAGGGTGCGGAACGGCCCGAGCAGGCGGCGCACCTCCTCGACGCGGCGGCGCAGCGGCTCCTCCTCGAGGGCCGGCACGGCGCTGCGGCCGCCGCCCACCGGCCCGCCGGCGAGCAGCGCCCGGGTGATCGCGTCGGCGGTGGCGAGCGGCTGCCAGACGTCGCGCTCGAGCTCCACCGCCGGGTCGCCGGTGAGGTGCTCCTCGAGCCACAGGTGGGAGGTGGCGAGCGCCACCTGCAGCTCGGAGACGGCGCTCTGCAGCGGCGCGTAGTGACCGACGTGACGCTCGCCGATGCGCCAGGTGGCGACCAGCATGGCGAGGGCGGCGGCGCCGAGCACCACCACCGCGGTCGGCGTCCAGGGCCACGGCGGGAGGGCGCGACGGCGCCGCGGCGCGGTCACCACGGCGGCGGCCTCAGCGCGCGTCCCGCGGATCGTCGGCCAGCTCGACCAGGCCGTTGCGCAGGGCGTAGCTCACCGCCTCGGCGCGGCTCTCCACCTGCAGCTTGTCGAGCACGTTGCCGACGTGGAACTTGACCGTCCGCTCGCTCACCCCCAGCTTGCCGGCCAGCGCCCGCGTCGAGGTGACGCCGCCGGCGAGCCAGCGCAGCACCTCCGCCTCGCGCCCGGTGAGCTCCATCGGATCGCGCCGCCCGGCCTCGGCGCCCCCCTCCCGGGCCAGCCGCTGCAGGGCGCGGTTGGCCATCCCCGGCGACAGCGCCGGCTCGCCCTCCAGCACCCGCTCGAGCATCTCGAACAGGCGCTCCGGCTCGAGGGTCTTGAGCAGGTAGCCCTGGGCGCCCGCCTCCAGGGCGGTGAGGAGGTGGCTGTCGTCGAACGACCCGGTGAGCATCACCACCCGCATCTCCGGCCGCTGGGCGAGCAGCCGCCGCGTAACCTCGACGCCGCCGAGCCCCGGCATGTCGAGGTCCATGAGCACGACGTCCGGCGCCAGCTCGAGGGCCAGCTCGAGGGCCTGGGGCCCGTTCTCGGCCTCGCCCACCACGTCGAAGCCCTTCGCCGCCAGCAGCGCGGCAAGGCTGCGCCGAAAGAGCGTGTGGTCATCCGCGATGACGATACGCATTCGTATTCCAGTGCAGCCATCTTAACCGAGTTCTCATCTTCACTCAGCGGCGAAGCCTGGACGAAGGTCCAGGGTACCCCTGGCCGGCGGTGCAGGTCCCCACCCCGGCGGGCGGCCAGCCGCAAAACTGGCCTTCCTGCCGTTTCGCGCCGCCGCCGCGGGAGGTCTACTGGGTCAAGTTTTCGGAACCCCACTTGGAGCGGCGGCCCCGGGATCCCTCCCGACGCGCCCGGCCGCCCGACGGAAAAGGAGACAGCCGTGGATCGACGCTCATTCCACCGCCTGGCCTGGCTGGGTGCCGCGCTGGCCGCACTCGCCGCCCTGGTCGCCCCCGCGACCTCGGAGGCGCAGGGCTGCCGCGAGATCACCGCCAAGGTCGTGGCCATCGACCAGCCGTACTTCTGGAACCGGCTCGGCGCCACCCAGCCGCACGGGCAGGTCTTCGCCCTCGAGCGCGACGTGGTGGCGATCAGCGGCTCGGTGCCCTACGAGGGCAACGCCAGGCTGCGCGAGGACAAGCGGCCGCGGCCGCTGGTGCTGCGCATGAACGTCGGCGACTGCCTGCTCATCGAGCTCACCAATTGGTTGAAGCCGACCGCCAAGGACCACCAGCCGAAGACGCGCGACGCGTCGATCCACGTGGTCGGCATGCAGCTCGACCACATCGACAGCGACGGCTCCCACGTCGGCGAGAACGCCAGCAGCCTGGCGGCGCCGGGGACGACGCGGTTCTACCGCCTCTACGCCGAGCGCGAGGGCACCTACCTGCTGCACTCGGCGGGCGCCCTGACCGGCGGGCCGGAGGGCGACAACGGCACCATCTCGACCGGGCTGTTCGGCGCCGTCCACGTCGAGCCGCGCAACTCGGTGTGGTACCGCAGCCAGGTCACCGAAGAGGAGCTCCGCTGGGCGACCGAGTCGCCGGACGCCTGGCCGCTGCCGTCGAAGGACATCGCCACCGGTGCGGTGCACGGCTTCCCGATCGTCCACTACGGCGCCGTCTACCCGAGCTCGAGCCCGTACGCCGGCCTGCCGCTCCTCGAGATCCTCGACGGCAACGAGATCGTCCACTCCGACCTGACGGCCATCATCGCCGGCGGCAGCTACCCGCAGATCGGCGTCTACCCGAACCGCAACGAGCCGTTCCGCGAGTTCACCATCATCTTCCACGACGAGCCGGGGGCGGTGCAGGCCTTTCCGCACTTCTACGAC
This sequence comes from uncultured Thermoanaerobaculia bacterium, assembly GCA_964557755.1. Classification (GTDB taxonomy): domain Bacteria; phylum Acidobacteriota; class Thermoanaerobaculia; order Multivoradales; family JBCCEF01; genus CAZLBJ01. The sequence goes on along the minus strand of CAZLBJ010000135.1, from coordinate 3,607 downwards.
GGCGACGAGGAGATCGAGGAGAACCACCAGGCCAACGGCGGCCTCGCCCACACGCTGCACAGCGTTCGCGACGCCTTCGCCATCAACTACGGCACCGGCGGCATCGGCGCCGAGATCCTCGCCAACCGCCTCGGCGTCGGCCCGATGCACGACTGCGTCAACTGCCTCTACGAAGAGTTCTTCCTCTCCGCCTGGGCGATCGGCGATCCGGCGATGGTGGTCGACGTGCCGGCCAACGCGCCGTGCACGAACAAGGACCAGATCAAGAAGGGCATCATCGAGACCGAGCCCGGGTACTGCTCGCCGCAGCTCGGCGCCAAGGCGACGAAGGCGTTCTTCCCCGACGACCCGTCGAACGTCTACCACTCCTACCTCAACGACCACGTCAAGTTCCGCAACCTGCTGGCCGGCTCGGACGACCACCACATCTTCCACCTGCACGCCCACCAGTGGCTGCACACGCCGGACGGCGACGAGTCGACCTACCTCGACAGCCAGGCGATCGGCCAGGGCACCGGGTTCACCTACGAGATCGCCCACGAGGGCTCCGGCAACCGCAACAAGACGCCGGGCGACTCGATCTTCCATTGCCATTTCTACCCGCACTTCGCCCAAGGCATGTGGGCGATGTGGCGTACCCACGACGTGCTGGAGATCGGCACGCCGCTGACCGACGACGGCAAGCCGGTGGCCGGCGAGCGGGCGCTGCCGGACGGCGAGATCGCGGCCGGAACGCCGATCCCCGCCCTGGTGCCGCTGCCGGGCCAGCCGATGCCGCTGCCGCCCAGCGCGCAGGTGTCGATCGTCGGCGGCCAGGTGCAGATCGCCGGCACGCCCAACGGCAACCCCGGGTACCCGTTCTACGTCCCGGCCGTCGCCGGGCAGCGGCCACCGACGCCGCCGATGGACGTCTTCGAGGAGAACGGCGTGCACCACGACGGCGGCCTGCCGCGCCACGTCGTGACCGCCGGCGCCTTCAACGAGTCGCACACCCGCCTCGACTTCTCGAAGGTCCTCTACGAGGCCGACGCCTTCGCGCTGGCCGAGGACGGCGAGCCGTGGGAGCTGGCGGCGATGGACTACCACGCCGACGCCCTCGACGGCGCCAACGACGGCTTCATGGAGACCTACCTGCCGGACGGCGTCTCGACGGGCCTGTTCGAGGTCAACGGCACAGCGCCGGTGAAGGGCGCGCCCTACGCCGACCCCTGCTACCGGCCGAAGGAGACCGACTACCCGAACGCCAAGCGGTTCCTGACCTACAAGGCGGCGAACATCCAGATGGACGTGGTGTTCAACAAGAAGGGCTGGCACTTCCCGCAGCAGCGCTTCCTGTCACTGTGGCAGGACGTCGCCGCTTTCACCAGCCGCCAGAAGCCCCCCGAGCCGCTGTTCATCCGCGCCAACACCTACGACTGCGTCGAGTTCCTGCACACCAACCTGGTGCCGAAGGAGTACGCGCTCGACGACTTCCAGGTGCGCACGCCGACCGACATCCTCGGCCAGCACATCCACCTGGTGAAGTTCGACGTCACCTCGTCGGACGGCGGCGCCAACGGCTTCAACTACGAGGACGGCACCCTGTCGCCCGAGGAGGTGGAGCTGATGATCGGCGCCATCAACGCCCGCGGCGGCCTGCGCGCCTGCCCCAACTGCAGGGCGCAGACGACGCTCGCGCTCAAGGAGCACCCCTTCTTCCACGTCAAGGGGGCGCAGACCACCGTGCAGCGCTGGTACGTCGACGACGTGCTCAACAAGTACAACGCCGACCGTACCCTGCGCACCGTCTTCACGCACGACCACTTCGGCCCGTCGACCCACCAGCAGGTGGGCCTCTACGCCGGCCTGGTGACCGAGCGCGAGGGCTCGCGGTGGTACCACGCCGAGGACAACACGCCGCTCGGCTTCGACCTCGCCGGCAACCCGTTCCGCGAGGACGGCGGCCCGACGAGCTGGCAGGCGGTGATCGAGGGCCCCGAGACGTTCCGCGAGTTCATGCTCGAGTTCGGCGACTTCCAGCTCGCCTACACCCGGGACAACGTCTCCTTCCCCGACCCCGACCACGCCATCAACCCGCCCGGCCGCCACGAGCACTGGGACGACCTGCTGACCACCAAGCCGTGGGTCTACGAGAAGCCGGCGCTGGTCAACCACCGCTGCCCGGACGGTGCCGTGGCGCCGTGCCCGGAGGCGATCTCGGCGCAGGACCCCGGCACCATGGTGGTCAACTACCGCAACGAGCCGATCGCCCTGCGGGTCAAGGACCGCAACCTCAACCAGCAGGCGCCCGCCACCCAGGGCGACCTGTCGTGGGCCTTCGCCTCGATCGCCCGCCACGACCCCGACCTCAACCTGGCGGAGCCGCACTACGGCGACACCCTCAGCAAGAGCGACGAGGTCAAGAGCACCGACCCCTACACGCCGATGCTGCGCGCCTACGAGGACGACGACATCCGGCTGCGCATCCTGGTGGGCGCCCACGAGGAGGAGCACAACTTCAGCCTCCACGGCACCCGCTGGCTGTTCGAGCCGGAGCGCGAGAGCTCGGGCTACAAGGCTTCGCAGATGATGGGCATCTCGGAGTTCTACGACTTCGTGATCCCGCCGCTGCAGCCGACCAGCCCGACGCTGGCCGACGACGTGAACTCGGGCGCCCGTGCCGTCGACTTCCTGTACAAGGCCGGCTCGTCGGTCGACGACCTGTGGAACGGCATCTGGGGCCTGGTGCGCGTCTACCGCGGCGCGCGCAGCGACCTGCGCACGCTGTCGACGAACACCGACGCCAAGGCCGCCGACGTGGCGGAGAAGGCGCCGTCGTACGTCGGCGCCTGCCCGACCAGCGCTCCGAAGCGGCCCTACGACGTGGTCGCGGTGTCGGCGGCCGACGCCCTGCCGGGCGGCCGGCTGCTCTACAACGACCGCCCCGGCCTGCCCGGCACGCCGCTCAACGACCCCACGGCGATCCTCTTCGTGCGCCGCGGCGACCTGCAGTACTCGGCGAAGCTGGCCGAGAAGTTCGGCAGCGACGAGTGCGCGCTCGAGGTCAAGGCCTCGGCGCCGAAGGAACCGCTGATCCTGCGCGCCGCCGCCGGCGAGTGCGTCGAGGTCACCCTCGCAAACTGCGTGCTCGACGTGCGCGACGCGCGGGGCTACAGCCTGCTGCCGAACGTCGTCGACGAGTTCAACCAGAACCAGGTGGCGCCGTCCGGCCACGTGGGCCTGCACGCGCAGCTGCTGAGCTACGACATGACGGACAGCGACGGCCTCAACGTCGGCAACAACCCGGTGCAGACGGTGGCGCCGGGGGCCAGCCGCCTGTACCGCTGGTACGCCGGCATCACGCAGGTGGCCGGCAGCACGGTGACCAGCACGCCGGTCGAGTTCGGCGCCGTGCCGCTGTTCTCCTCCGACCCCATCAAGCACTCCAACAAGGGTGCGGTGGGCGCGCTGGTCGTCGAGCCGCCGGGCTCCACCTGGACCGAGTACCCCGGCTCGCGGGCCAAGGCGAAGGTGCAGCCGAGCTCGCTGTTCGGCGGCTTCCAGCGGTTCCGCGAGTTCGTGCTGGTGTTCCAGAACGACATCAACCTGCAGTACGGCGACGGCGACC
>CAZLBJ010000134.1:0-3801 GCA_964557755.1 uncultured Thermoanaerobaculia bacterium | reverse complement strand
AGGAAGCGGCGGATCAATCGAGCTCGAACCCGTGCTCGTAGTTCTGCCGCAGCGCCGGGTCCTGCCGGTCCTTCACCAGGAAGCAGTTGCCCACCGCCAGGGCCTCGATCTCCGTGCCCATGAAGCAGCGGAACGCGTCCTCGGGGCTGCCGACGATCGGCTCGCCGCGGACGTTGAAGCTGGTGTTGACGATCACCGGGCAGCCGGTCAAGCGCTCGAACTCGGCGAGCAGCGCGTGGTAGCGCGGGTTGGTGTCGGCGTGGACGGTCTGGATGCGCGCCGAGTAGTCGACGTGGGTGATCGCCGGCACCTCGGAGCGCGGCCGGTTGACCCACTGCTGGAGGTCGAGGTCCGCCTCGTCGCCCGCCGGCGGCCGGCGGCGCTCCTCGCGCACCGGCGCCACCAGCAGCATGTACGGCGAGTCGTGGTCCATTTCGAACCACTCCGCCACCCGCTCGCGCAGCACGCTCGGGGCGAAGGGGCGGAAGCTCTCGCGGTACTTGATCTTCAGGTTCATCACCGACTGCATCTTCGGCGAGCGGGCGTCGCCGACGATCGAGCGGTTGCCGAGCGCCCGCGGCCCGAACTCCATGCGCCCGTGGCACAGGCCGACGACGTTCTCCGCCGCGATCAGGCGCGCGACCTCCGGCGCCCAGGCGTCGTCGGAGAGCTCGCGGTACGGGTAGCCCTGGGCGTCGAGCCACGCCTTCACCTCGGCGGCGCCGAACGCCGGGCCGAGGTAGCCGCCGGCCATGCGGTCGCGGCGGCCGTCGGCGCGGCGCGCGTTGCCGAGCGCGTTGTGCCACACCGCCAGCGCCGCGCCCAGGGCGCCGCCGGCGTCGCCGGCCGCCGGCTGGATCCACAGGTCGTCGAACACCCCCTCGCGCAGCAGGAGGCCGTTGGCGACGCAGTTGAGGGCGACGCCGCCGGCCAGGCACAGGTGGCGCTTGCCGGTCTCGCGGCGGGCGAAGCGGGCGAGCCGCGACACCGCCTCCTCGGTGACCTCCTGCACCGAGCGCGCGAGGTCGCGCTCGCGCTGCGTGATCGGCGACTCCGGCCGCCGCGGCGGGCCGCCGAACAGGCGCTCGAAGCGGGCGTTGGTCATGCGCAGCGAGTCGAGGTAGCCGAAGTACTCCTGGTCGAGCCGGAACGAGCCGTCCTCGCGCAGGTCGATCAGGTGCTCGCGGATGAGGTTGGCGTAGCGCGGCTCGCCGTAGGGGGCGAGGCCCATCAGCTTGTACTCGCCGGAGTTGACGCGGAAGCCGGTGAAGTAGGTGAAGGCCGAGTAGAGCAGGCCCAGCGAGTGCGGGAAGGGGATCTCGTGGAGCAGCGTCAGCCGCTCGCCCTCGCCGCAGCCGACGGTGGTCGTCGCCCACTCGCCGACGCCGTCGAGGGTGAGCACCGCCGCCTCCTGGAACGGCGACGGGTAGAAGGCGCTGGCGGCGTGCGACTCGTGGTGCTCGGTGAACAGGATCTCCGGCCCGCCGGGGGTGCCGGGGCGCGGGATGCCGTGCTCGGCGAGCTCCTCCTCGATACGCGGCGGGATCCACAGCTTCTCGCGCAGCCACAGCGGCACCGCCTGGACGAACGAGCGCACGCCCTTCGGCGCCACGCCGAGGTAGCTCTCGAGGATGCGGTGGAACTTGAGCAGCGGCTTGTCGTAGAACGCCACGTGGTCGAGCCGCCCGCCGCCGCCCGGGCCGAGGCCGCCCTCGGCCAGGCAGTAGGCGACGGCCCGCGACGGGAACCCCGCGTCGTGCTTCTTGCGCGTGAAGCGCTCCTCCTGCGCCGCCGCCACGATCTCGCCGTCGACCACCAGGCAGGCGGCGGCGTCGGGGTAGTAGCAGGAGATGCCGAGGATCGCGGTCATCAGAATTGCCGGCGGTAGCGGTCCGGTCCCTCGCCCTGCCAGCGGCCTGCGCGATCAGCGCCGGGCGGCGTAGTCCAGTAGGTGGCGGCGCGGGGGTCGGGCCGGCGCGTCAGGCGGAGCTTGCCGGCGGCGCGCAGGGCGACGCCGACGGGCATGAACAGCAGGTAGTAGAGGAGCGGCATGAGGAGCCAGGTCACCGCCATTCCTACGCCGTGGGCGAAGCGCGCCAGCGCGCCCTCGAGGCGGGCGTAGGCGCCGAGCGGCGAGGCGAGGGCGAGGGCGAGCACCAGCAGCGAGACGGCGGCCACCACCACCGCCAGCCACGGTTTCCAGAAGGCCAGCGCGGCGGCCACCGCCAGGCCGACCGCGGCGCGCCAGGCGGCGGCGCGGCGGGCGGCGGCGGCGCGCCGGCGGTGCGCTTCGGGGCCCGCCGCCGAGGCGGCGCGCCAGGGCCACGCGGTGGCGGCGACGGAGGCGCCGGCGGCCGGCGCCTCCGGGCCGGGAATATTCTGCGACATGGGGTGTTTCTGCCTTCTAGTTCGTACCACCGGGTACAGACTTGCGACGGTTGAGAGGTCCCGCTGGCCGGCGTGCCACGTCCGCGTGAGACGCAGGCCCTGAGGTCCATCTGGGGAGGGCATCGCCTCGACCGCCGTCCACGACCGGGGGCGCATTGTAGCGCGTCTCCGGGAGGGGGCAGGCCCGGCCCGAGCTAAACCCTGTTGCCGAAAGGGTTTTTTTGACGTAGAATGCAGCGCACCCGAACCCGCGGAGGGCGCTTGCGCCGTTCGAAAGTGAACCGTTCCAGGAGGTCGTACGCTCCAATGTCGAAGAGAATCCTGCTGTCCCTGGCGGCTGCCGCCATCGTCCTCGCCGCCGGCACCGCCGCGGCCGGAACCGCTTACCTGCCCCTCGCCACCAACCAGAGCGTCGAAGGCAAGCAGTACCGCACGATCGTCTGGGTGACCAACCCGACCGACCAGACGGTCCAGGTGGAGCTGCGCTTCGTCCCCTCGCTGACCGACGGCACCGAGACCCTGGAAGGCCCGGCCGACGAGACGGTCTTCATCGGTCCGCGCCAGACCGTGCCGGTGAGCGCCGGGTTGGGCAAGATCGGCATGCTCGAGCTGCGCACGGCGGGTGCCGTCCAGTACGTCGGCGAGCTGCACTCGTTCTCCCCCGGCGGCCAGCGCATGTCGTCCACCGCCATCCCGGTGATCGACGCGCTCAGCGTGCTGGAGGCCGGCGAGACGGCTCACCTGCTGGCGTTCGAGCGCCAGCAGGCCGGCTCCCAGTCCAACCTCGGCCTCGTCAACCTCGGACTCGAGGAGACGGCGTGCACCATCCGCGGCTTCCGTCCGGACGGCAGCCAGATCAACAGCACGGCCATCATCGCCGTCCCGACGCTGGGCCACGTCGAGTTCCCGGACGCGCTGGGCATCCTCGGCGAGCCCTCGATCGACGGCGCCCGCTTCACGGTCTCCTGCGACCAGCCCTTCTACTCCTACGGCGTGCTGCTCAGCCGCATCCCGGACTCGACCGAGTTCCTGGCGCCGGCTGCCGGCGGCGACAACGCGCTGGTCGACCCCGGCACCGGCGGCGGCGGCGGCGGCGGCAATGAGGGCGGGAATTTCGTGGTGCGCCGCACCGGCCAGTTCTTCGCCGCCCGCAACGGCGCCTCGAAGCTGGAGATCGCCATCCCGACCCCGGCGGGCCAGTTCTACCGCCGCGGCGTCGTCGAGCTCGACGTGCGGACGGCCAAGATCAACAAGGTGTTCACCGTCACCGTCGGGATGCTGCGGCCGAACCCGAACCGGGCGCTCTACTTCGGGCACTTCGTGCGCGGCGACAACAAGAACGGCCCGGTGCAGAAGACCATCCTCGACGTCGACCACGAGCTCTCCCACGACGGCCCGAGCGGGGTCTGGGTG
>CAZLBJ010000133.1:0-6687 GCA_964557755.1 uncultured Thermoanaerobaculia bacterium | reverse complement strand
GAGCTGGACGCCGCCGCCGGCCGGCGCCTGCTCGCCGGGCTGCCGTCGCGGCCGTGGACGCTGTGGCGCTACCGCGAGCTCTTGCCCCTCGCCGACTTCGAGCGCCGCGTCGACCTCGGCGAGGGCGGCACGCCGCTGGTGCCGCTGCGGCGCTCGGCGCCGCCCGGCGTCGAGGTGCTGGTCAAGGAGGAGGGCGGCAACCCGACCGGCTCGTTCAAGGCGCGCGGGCTGTCGCTGGCGGTCAACCGGGCGCGCGAGCTGGGCGCCCCCGGCGTCGAGCTGGCGAGCGCCGGCAACGCCGCCCTGGCGCTCGCCGCCTACGCCGCCGCGGCCGGCCTGCCGGCGCGCGTCGCGGTGCCCGACGACACGCCGGCCACCGTCGTCCGCCGCTGCCGCGAGCACGGCGCGCGGGTGATCACCGGCGGCGCCACCCTGGTCGACTCCGCCGCCCGGCTGGCGGCGGCGGGCGAGGGCGGCGAGCCGTTCTGGAACCTGTCGACGCTGCGCGAGCCCTACCGCGCCGAGGGCAAGAAGACGATGGGCTTCGAGCTCGCCGAGCAGCTCGGCTGGAACCTGCCCGACTGGATCGTCTACCCGACCGGCGGCGGCACCGGCATCGTCGGCATGCACAAGGCGTTCGCCGAGCTCGAGCGCCTCGGCCTGGTGTCCGGCCGCCGGCCGCGCTTCGTGTCGGTGCAGATGGCCGGCTGCGCGCCGCTGGTGCGCGCCTTCCGCGCGGGGCTGGAGGAGGCGCCGCCGTGGGAGGAGCCGCGGACCGCGGTGTGGGGCCTGCGCGTGCCGAAGGCGATCGGCGACGTTCTGGTGCTGCGCGCCCTGCGCGAGACCGGCGGGCTGGCGGTGGCGGTGGAGGAGGGGCGCCTGCCGGCGGAGGCCGAGCGCGCCGCCCGCGAGGAGGGGATGCTCGTCGGCCCCGAGGGCGCCGCCGCCCTCGCCGCGACGCGCGACCTCGCTGCCGCCGGTACCATCCACGAAGGCGACCGCGCCGTCGTCTTCCAGACCGGCCACCCCGGCAACTACGCCTGAGCCCCGAGCAGCGCCAGCAGCCGCGGCCAGTCGAAGGTCTGCCACGGGTCGCTCTTGCGCTCCGGAGCGATCTCGGCGTGGCTGGTGAGGCGGTCGGGGTAGGCGAGGGCCGGGTAGGCGGCGGCGAGGGCGGCGAGGATCCCGGCGAGGACGCGGTACTGGACGTCGGTGTAGGGACGGTGCTCGGAGCCCTCGACCTCGATGCCGACCGAGAAGTCGTTGCAGCGCTCGCGGCCGCGCCAGCACGAGACGCCGGCGTGCCAGGCGCGGCGGTGGAAGGGGACGTACTGGACCACCTCGCCGCCGCGGCGCACCAGCAGGTGGGCGGAGACGCGTGGCCCCTGAATGGCGGCGAAGTAGGGGTGGGCCGCCGGGTCGAGGCGGCCGAGGAAGAGGTCGTCGATCCACCGCCCGCCGAAGTCGTCCGGCGGCAGGCTGATGCCGTGGATCACCACCAACTCGACGCCGGCGCCCGGCGGGCGCGCGTCCTGGTGCGGCGACGGCACCTGGCGGGCGCCGAGGAGCAGGCCGCTCGCCGGGTCGACCCGCCAGGAGTGCTCGTCGCGCCGCGGCATGACGGCCGCCAAGCTAGCACACGGTCGTGATATTAAGGGGACTCGGCGCGCCGCGCGGCCGTCCGCCCCGGCGCGCCCTCCACCGCGATCCATCCAACTTCGAGGAGGCTTCCCACTCCATGGAGATCCGTGACCTGGTCCTCGTCGGCGGCGTGCGCACGCCGATGGGGGAGTTCAACGGCTCGCTGGCGCCGGTCTCCGCCATCGAGCTCGGGATCCACGCCGCCAAGGCGCTGTTCGAGCGCACCGGCGTCGACCCCGCCGCCGTCGACCACGTGGTCGTCGGCAACGTGCTGCAGACGTCGCGCGACGCCATCTACTGCGCCCGCCACGTCGGCCTCCACGCCGGGGTGCCGGAGCACGTGCCGGCGCTCACCGTCAACCGCCTGTGCGGCTCCGGCATCGAGGCCATCATCCAGGGCGCCCACCGCGTCCTGCTGGGCGAAGCCGAGACCTGCCTGGTCGGCGGCACCGAGAGCCTGTCGCAGGCGCCGCACGTCGTCTACGGCGCCCGCAAGGGCTTCCGCTTCGCCTCGGCGCAGCTCGAGGACTACCTGCTGGTGTCGCTGAAGGACCCGTACTGCGGCTGCTACATGGCCGGCACCTCGAACAACCTGGCGCAGGACTACGGCATCAGCCGCCAGGAGCAGGACGAATTCGCGCTGATGAGCCAGCAGCGCGCCGCCGCGGCGTGGGACGCCGGGCGGCTGGCCGAGGAGGTGGCCCCGATCGAGGTCGGCAAGGGGCGGCGGGCGGCGACCGTCGAACGCGACGAGCACCTGCGGCCGGACTCGACGCTCGAGGGCCTCGCGAAGCTGCCGCCGGCCTTCGACGAGAACGGCTCGGTGACCGCCGGCAACGCTTCCGGCATCGTCGACGGCGCCGCCATGACGATCGTCACCACCGCCGAGAGGGCGGCGGCGGAGGGGTGGCCGGTGCACGGCCGCCTGCTCGGCTGGAAAGTGGTGGGCGTCGACCCGTCGCGCATGGGCATCGGCCCGGCGCCGGCCATCCGCGGCGCCCTCGACGAGGTCGGCATGGAGCTCTCCGATCTCGACCTGATCGAGATCAACGAGGCGTTCGCCGGCCAGCTCCTGGCGGTGGTGCGCGAACTCGACCTCGACGTCGAGCGCCTCAACGTCAACGGCGGCGCCATCGCCCTCGGCCATCCGCTGGGCGCCACCGGCACGCGCATCACCAACACGCTGCTCTACGAGCTGAAGCGGCGCGGCGGCGGCCGCGGCGTCGCCTCGGCGTGCATCGGTGGCGGCCAGGGCATCGCCCTGCTGGTCGAGTCCGCGTAGCACGATGGCCGGCCTGCTCGACCTCGGCGGCCGCCGGGTGGTGGTGACCGGCGGCTCGCGCGGCATCGGCGCCGCCTGCGCGCGGCTGTTCGCCCGCGCCGGCGCCGCCGTCGCCGTCGCCTACCGCTCACGCGCCGGCGAGGCGGAGGCGGTGCTCGCCGAGCTGCGGGGGACGAGCGGCGAGCCGCACCTCGCCCACGCCGCGGACCTGTCGACCGAGGAGGGCGTCGCGTCGCTCTTCGCGGCGGTCGCCGCGGCGTGGGGCCGCCTCGACTGCCTGGTCAACAACGCAGGCGTCTGGGTGCACAACCCGCTCGCCACACTCGACGCGGCGCGCTACGAGGAAACGATGCGCGTCAACGTCGCCGGCCCGTTCCTCTGCGCCCGCGCCGCCCTGCCGCTGCTCGAAGGCTCCGACCTCGCCAGCATCGTCAACGTCACCTCCACCGCCGGCCAGCGCGGCGAGGCCTTCTACAGCCCCTACGCGGCCAGCAAGGGGGCGATGATCTCGGCCACCAAAGCGTGGTCGAGCGAGCTGGCGCCAGGGGTGCGGGTCAACTCGGTGGCCCCCGGCTGGGTGGACACCGAGATGTGCGACGAGCCGTTCGCCGGCGGCGGCCGGGAGCGCATCGCCGCCGGCATCCCGCTCGGCCGCGTGGCGTCGCCGGAGGACGTCGCCGGCCCGGTGGTGTTTCTCGCCTCGCCGCTGGCTCGCCACGTCACCGGCGAGATCCTCAACGTCAACGGCGGCAGCGTGCTGGTCGGGTGATCGGCAATCCGGCGGGCTTCCCGCGCTCGTTCTGGCTCACCCGCCGCGGCCCCGCCGCCGAGGCCGACGCGGTGGTGGTCGGCGGCGGCATCGTCGGCCTGTCCACCGCCTGGTGGCTGGCCCGCCTGGCGCCGGCCGGCTTCCGCGTCGTGCTGCTCGAGGCGCGCAGCCTGGCCAGCCGCGCCTCCGGCCGCAATGCCGGGTTCCTGCTCACCGGCACCCCCGAGCCGTTCAGCGAGGTCGCGTCGGCGCTCGGCCGCGAGCGGGCGCTGGCGCTGTGGCACCTGTCGCGCGAGAACCGCGAGCGGGTGCGCGCCGAGCTGCTCGACTCCGGCGCCGTGGACGCCGACTTCCTGCCCGAGGGGAGCTGGATCGCGGCGTTGGCGCCGGACGGCGACGGCGCCGAGGCCGGCCGGCGCCAGGAGGCGGCGCTGGCGGCGAGCTGCGAGGCGCTGCGCGGCGAGGGCTTCGACTGCGTGTGGCGCGACGCCGCGGCGGTGCGCCGGGCGAGCGGCAGCGGCCGGCTCGGCGGCGGCATGTTCCAGCCGCGCGACGGCGGTCTCGACCCGGTGCGCCTGTGCCGCGGCCTGGCGGCGAGCGGCGGCTTCGAGGTGCGCACCGGCTCGCCGGCACACGCCCTCGAGCCGGCCGGCGGGCGAGAGGGGGAGCGGGTGCGCGTGGTCGCCGACGGCGGCGACTTGGTGGCGCCGCACGTGGTGGTGGCGCTCAACGCCTACGCGCCGGCGCTGCTGCCGTCGCTGGCGGCGCGGGTGCGCCCGGTGCGCGCCCAGATGCTCGCCACGGCGCCGGGCGGGCGGCCTCTCGCCGGCGTCTGGTACGTCGACGACGGCCACGAGTACCTGCGCCAGCTCGCCGACGGCACGGTGGTCCTCGGCGGCGCGCGGCAGACGGCGGCCGACGAGGAGGTGGGCCTGCTCGAGGCGCCCACCGCCCGCGTCCAGGGCGCCCTCGAACGCTTCCTCGCCGCCGCCTTCCCGCACCTGGCCGGCCGCCCGGTGGTGCGCCGCTGGGCCGGCATCATGGCCTTCACCGCCGACGGCCTGCCGCTCGTCGGCGACGTCCCGGAGGTCCCCGGCGCCCTCTACGCCGCCGGCTTCAACGGCCACGGCATGTCGCTCGGCTTCGTCACCGGCCGCCACCTCGCCCGCCGCGTCCTCGGCCGGGACGAGCCCGACGGCGCCGCCGCCGCCCTGTTCGCCCCCGCAACGTCGGGGCGTCCGGGGTAGAATCTCCCGTCGCTTCGCCGAGCACGTCCACGGTCCGGGATGGACCGCGTCCCGGGGGCAGGAGGGGAGAGCATGTTCGAGCAGATCGTCGGCTGGCTGGAGGAGTTCGTCTGGAGCTCGGGGATCCCGGTGGGGGAGGAGACCATCCCCTTCGTGGTCATCGCCCTGCTCGGCACCGGGGTGTTTCTCACCCTGCGCCTGAAGTTCATCCAGGTGCGGCACCTCGGCCACGGCTTCGGCGTCACCTCCGGCAAGTACGACGACCCGGAGGAGCCGGGCGACGTCTCCCACTTCCAGGCGCTGACCACCGCGCTGTCGGCCACCGTCGGCATCGGCAACATCGCCGGCGTCGCCATCGCCATTCATTGGGGCGGCCCCGGGGCGCTGTTCTGGATGTGGGTGACGGCGCTGCTCGGCATGGCGGTCAAGTACGCGGAGGTCACCCTGGCGCAGCACTACCGCGACGCCGGGCCCGACCGCGAGCCGTACAAGTGGGAGGGCTCGGTGTCCGGCGGCCCGATGTACTACATCGAGCGCGGCCTGGGACGGCACTGGAAGTGGATGGCGGCGTTCTTCGCCTTCATGCTGATGCTCACCTCGTTCCTCACCGGCAACGCGGTGCAGGCGAACACGGTGGCCGACACCCTGTTCGACGAGTTCGGCATCCCGGTGGCGGCGACCGGCATCGCCACGACGCTGATCGTCGGGGCGGTGATCATCGGCGGCATCCGCCGCATCGGCGCGGTGACCGCGGTGCTGGCGCCGCTGATGGCGGCGGTTTACGTGCTCGGCGCGCTGGCCATCCTGCTTCTCAACTTCGGCCAGCTCGGCCCCACCTTCGTGCTCATCTTCGAGGAGGCGTTCAACCCCTCGGCAGGGGTGGCGGGCACCGGTGTCGGCGCGGTGTTGACCACCATGATGTGGGGCGTGCGGCGCGGCCTGTTCTCGAACGAGGCGGGGCAGGGGTCGGCGCCGATCGCCCACGCCGCGGCGAAGACGGACGAGCCGGTTTCGGAGGGCGTGGTGGCGCTGCTCGAGCCGTTCATCGACACCATCCTCATCTGCAGCATGACCGGCCTGGTGATCCTCACCACCGGCGTGTGGAGCGAGCGGGTGCCGACGGTGATCCAGCCGGGCGGCGGCGACTTCGTCTACATGCAGGAGGCGGAGGAGGGCGTCTTCCGCACGGCGGCGGCGCCGGCCGAGATCCGCGTCGAGGCGGGGGGCGTGACGGCCGGCACCGGCGAGGTCGGCTCCCGGGTCGGTTGGCACGAGGTGGAGGTCGAGCAGCTCTTCGTCGACCCGCAGCACACCGTGCCGTTCACCGGTACCCTCCGCCCCGCCGAGGCCCGTGCCGTGGCCGACGACGGCACCACCTACTCCGTGCTCTACGGCCTGGCGGTGGAGAGCGGTGCGCCGCTGACCAAGCTCGCTTTCCAGCGCAACCTCGGCGGCCTCGGCGGCTACATCGTCGTCTTCTGCGTGCTGCTGTTCGCCATCTCGACGGCGATCTCGTGGAGCTACTACGGCGACCGCTGCGCCAACTACCTGTTCGGGTCGAGGGCGGTCCTGCCGTACAAGTTCGTCTACCTCGTCATGCACATGGTGGGCGCCGTCGCCGCGCTGGACACCATCTGGACGATCGGCGACATCGCGCTCGGCATCGTCATCCTGCCCAACCTGATCGCGCTCGTCTGGCTGTCGGGCAAGGTGAAGACGATGACCGACAGCTACTTCGAGCGCCGCCC
>CAZLBJ010000132.1:0-3065 GCA_964557755.1 uncultured Thermoanaerobaculia bacterium | reverse complement strand
CGCCTCGCAAACCGCAGCCGCCCCCAGCAGGGTGAGAAGACACCCTCCCAAGCTACCCACGAGGTCACGCCGCAAGCTCATCACCTGACTCACCACCCGAATCTACCCCTCAAGTGCCCGCCGATTGCGGGAGCGTGTCGGGAAAAGCGAACATCAACAGATCAGCAAAGGGAGAAAGACAACAGATCAGCGAAGGGAAGTCAACGGATCAGCAAGGGACACGGACCTGCAATGGGGAAGTTGACGTTCCTCGACCCCCTCCCCGGGGCGACGGCAGCGGCTTACCCGCGATGCCGGTGAGGCGAGAGGCGGGGCTCCTGGCCTGGGACGTCTGGAGCGCGCCAGGGGCCATACCCGCCGGAGTCCGATACCGGTGGCGGCGCGCGGAAGCCGAAGCGAGCCTCCCTCCAAAGTCCTCCTCGTAGCTCGCTGGTCCCAGGCCAGGAGCCCCGCCTCTCGCCGTCCCCCTTTTCGCCGCCTACTCCCGAGGCAGCCTGAACCCACCACCGCCACCCCCCGCCGCCGCCTTCGCCCCCTCCTTCTCTTCGTCCGGCTCCGGCGTCCAGTCCTCCCCCGGGTTCACGAACCGGTTCGTCTCCAGCCGGTACTGCTTGTCGTAGAGCTCCCGGTACCGCCCCCCCTTCGCCAGCAGCTCCGGGTGCGTCCCCCGCTCGACGATCCGCCCGTCCTCGATGACCAGGATCTGGTCGGCCGACTGGATGGTCGACAGGCGGTGCGCGATGACGAACGTCGTGCGCCCGCTGCGCAGGTGGGCCAGCGCCTCCTGGATCGCCAGCTCGCTCTCCGAGTCGAGCGACGAGGTCGCCTCGTCGAGGATCAGGACGTCCGGGTCGGCGAGGATGGCGCGCGCGATCGCCAGCCGCTGCCGCTGGCCGCCCGAGAGCTTGACGCCGCGCTCGCCGATCACCGTGTCGTAGCCGTTCTCGAAGCCGGCGACGAACTCGTCGCAGTTGGCGATGCGCCCCGCTTCCTCGATCTCCGCCCGCGCCGCGTGCGGCCGCCCGTAGGCGATGTTCTCGGCGATCGTGCCGTCGAACAGGAAGTTGTCCTGCAGCACCACGCCGAGCCGTGAGCGGTAGTCGCGCAGCCGCAGGCCGGCGAGGTCGCGGCCGTCGACCAGCACCCGCCCCGCCTCCGGCCGATTGAAGGCGGTGACCAGCGAGATCAGCGTCGACTTGCCCGAGCCCGACGAGCCGACCAGCGCCGTGGTGGTGCCCGCCGGTGCCTCGAAGTTGATGCCGCGCAGCACCGGCACCCCGGGGTCGTAGGCGAACACCACGTCCTCGAAGGCGACGTCGCCGCGCACCTCGGCGAGCGGCTCGCGCTCGGCGTCCTCCGCGTCCTCGGTGGTCAGGCGCATCAGCTCGCGGATGCGGTCGAGGCCGGCGAAGGCCTCGGTGAGCTGGGTGCCGACGGAGGCGATCTGCACCACCGGCGTCGCCAGGAGGAAGGTGAACGAGATGTAGGTGATCAGGTCGCCCAGCGTCATGGCGCCGGCGAGCACCGCGCGGCCGCCGACCAGCAGCATGGTGACGCCGATGGCGCCGATCACCACCGTCGAGAAGGCACCCACCGCCGACACCGCGGTGATCGTCGCCGCCACCTTGCGCAGGAGGCGATGGGCGCCGCGGGTGAACACCAGCTCCTCGCGCTTCTCGGCGGTATAGACCTTGACGATGCGCACGCCGCCGAGCGACTCGCCGAGCCGGCCGGTGACCTCGGCGTTGATCTTGCCGCGCTCGCGGAAGATCGGCCGCAGGTAGCGGAAGGCGAAGCCCATGACGCCGCCGAAGGCGAGCAGCACGCCGAGGGTGACCAGGGTCAGCCGCCAGTTCAGCCATAGCAGCACGAGGAGGGCGAACGACGCGGTGACGGCGCTGCCGACGAGCTGCACGAGGCCGGTGCCGACCAGGTTCCGGATGCCCTCGGCGTCGGTCATGATGCGCGAGATCAGCACGCCGCTCTTCGTCGAGTCGAAGAACGACACCGGCAGCCGCGCCACGTGCGCCTGCACGGCGCGCCGCATCTCGGCGATCGAGCGCTGCGCCGCCACGCCGAGCAGCTGCGACAGCCCGAACGAGGTCAGCGCCTGCACCAGGGTGGCGGCGCCTACCGCCATGCCGAGGGCGGTGAGCAGCTCGGCGGGCGACATCGCCTCGAGCGGCGCCCCCAGGGCGCGCAGCCCCGGCACCGGCGGCACCTCCACCGGCTGGTTGCCCAGCACGTTGTCGATCAGGAACTTCGGCGTCGCCGGCAGCACCAGGCCGGCGATGCGGCTGACCACCATCATCCCCAGGCCGATCGCCAGCCGCCAGCGCCGCGCCCAGATCAGCTGCTTCGACTCCCGCCAGGCGGTGGAGAAGTGGATCTTCTTCTTCTTGCCGCCCTCCGCGGCGGCCGCCGCCGGTGCCGTTGCCGGTGCGGTCGCCGTGCGGGCCGCCGGCTCGCGGCTGTCGTCTCGTCGTTCGCTCAAGGTCTCTCCTCGCGCCCGATCATACGCGCCCCGCGCCGGGACGGTGTAACCTTGGCCCGGCTTGCCCCCGACCGCCGGAGAGCGCCCGACCATGCGACCGATCACCGCCGCCGACCTGATGAACCCGGAAGTGCTCACTGTCCGCGAGGACATGACGGTGGAGGAGCTGGCCCGCTTCCTGATCGGCAACGAGATCTCCGGCGCGCCGGTCGAGTCGGCCGACGGCCGCCTGGTCGGCGTCGTCTCGCTGCGCGACATCGTCGCCTACGTCACCGCCGAGGACGACGACGACGGCGACGACGCCGCGGGCCACCCGGACTACTTCGCCCGCGGCTGGGAGGAGGACGAGTGGAGCGAGGAGGAGATCGGGGAGCTCGACCTGGCGGGCGAGGACCTGCTGGTCGAGGACATCATGACGCCGCGCGTCTTCTCGGTCTCCGAGGACGCCTCGGTGCCGGCGATCGCCAGCCTGATGCTCAAGGAGCACCTCCACCGCCTGCTGGTGATCCGCGACGGCCGGCCGCTCGGCATCATCTCGACCAGCGACCTGCTCGGCCTGCTGGTGGAGGAG
>CAZLBJ010000131.1:0-7394 GCA_964557755.1 uncultured Thermoanaerobaculia bacterium | reverse complement strand
GGCGCGCAGTGCCGGGTGGCGGGCGGAGAGGTCGTGGAGGGCGGCCCCGACCTGCTCGGCGGCGAGAGCGCGGCCGTCGCTCCGCCGCATGCGCGCCGCGCAGGCCAGCACCAGCGGCTGCGCCGCCGGGTCGAGCCGCTCGCGCAGCCACAGGGCTTGCTGGGCGTCGGACAGCGGGTGACGGGGGCCGGCGTCGACCGGCACGGGCTCGGCGACGGCGGGCGCGGCCCCCTCCGCGGCGCCCGGGTCCGCCGTCCCCGCCGCCGCCTCGATCGCCGCCGCCACCTCCTCCACCCGCGGCGCCGACAGCACCAGCTCCAGCGAAGGGGAAACCCCGGTCGCCTCGGCCAGCCGCTGCGCCAGCTCCACCGCCTGCAGAGAGTCGAGATGGAGCCGGGCGGCGCCGAACGCTTCGACCGTTGCATCGGTCACCGCGGCCACCAGTCTGCACACCAGGCGGAGCAGATCCTCACGGTCGGGGACCGCGGCAGGCGGTCGCTCGCGTACCTCGCCCTTCTCGTCGAGCCGTTCGACCTCGCTGAGCACCTGAGCTTCGGGCCTTCCCCCGACTACCGCCAGCGGCTCCAACTCGCCCTCCTGCCAGCGTCGCCGGCACTCCTGGCGGCGGACCTTGCCGCTGGTGGTGCGGGGGAGGCCGCCGGCGCGCAGGGCCAGCACCTGCCACGGCGCCAGGTCGTGCGCCTCCACCAGCGCCGCCCGCACCCGTTGCGCCGCCTCCTCGGCCGCCGCATCCTCCCGGCGCTCCACCTCGCAGGCGACCACCACGCGCTCCTCGCCCGCGACCTCGACCCCGAACGCCGCCGCTCCTGCGGGCCGCAGCGCGGCGTGCGCCGCCTCCGCGGTCGCCTCGAGGTCGTGGGGATGGAGGTTGCGGCCGCGCACCACCAGCAGGTCCTTGATGCGGCCGGTGACGAACAGCTCCCCGGACTCGTCGAGCACGCCGAGGTCGCCGGTGCGCAGGAACGGCCGCCCGCCGCGTACCAGCGGCTGCCCGAAGGTCCGTGCCGTCTCCTCCGGCCGCCGCCAGTAGCCGTGCGCCACCGCCGGCCCGGCGACGCGGACCTCCCCCTCGCGCCCCGGCGGCAGCGGCCGGCCGCTCCGCGGGTCGGCGATCGCCACGTCCTCGCCGGGCCACGCCCGGCCGCAGCCGACCCGCCGCTCGCCTGCCGCCGCCGCCCCGCTCGCCGCCGGCAGCGGCCGCACCACCGGCGCCTCCCCCACCGCGCCGCCGGCGACGAACAGCGTCGCCTCCGCCAGCCCGTAGCAGGGGTAGAGCGCCTCCGGCCGCAGCCCGCAAGGCGCGAAGGCGCGTGCGAAGCGCTCGAGCGTCGCCGGCCGCACCGGCTCGGCGCCGCTGAAGGCGACGCGCAGCGACGACAGGTCCAGCCCCGCGCGCTCGGCGGGCGGCACCCGCCGCTCGGTCAGCGCGTAGGCGAAATCGGGACCGCCGGTGGTGGTGGCGCGGTAGCGGCTCACCGCCTCCAGCCAGCGGCGCGGCCGCTGCAGGAAGGCGAGCGGCGCGAAGAGCACCGCCGTGCCGCCGCACCACAGCGGCTGCAGCAGCGTGCCGATCAGCCCCATGTCGTGGTAGGGCGGCAGCCAGCTCACCACCACCGACGATTCGTCCATGGCGAAGGCGCGCTGGATGGCCGCCTCATTGGCCGCCAGGTTGCCGTGGCTCACCATCACCCCGCGCGGCGCCGCGGTCGAGCCGGAGGTGTACTGCAGGAAAGCGACGTCGCCGTCGGCCAGGACGGGCGGCTGCCAGGCGGCGGAGGGCGCCGGGGCGCCCGGGTCGAGGCCGGTGGCGAGCCAGCGGGCGGCGGCCAGCGGCGGCGGCAGCTCGCCGCCGCGGCGCAGGCGGGCGAGCAGGTCGCCGGTACCGAGCACGAGGCGCGGCTCGGCGTCGGCGGCGAAGCGCGGCAGGGCGCCGAGCCCGGCGCGCGGCCGCGGCGGGTGCACCGGCACCGCCACCACGCCGGCGTCGAGGCAGGCGAGGAAGGCGACCAGGAGCTCGAGCCCCGGCGGATAGACCAGCAGCGCCCGCTCGCCACGCGGCACCTCGCCGGCCAGGCGCGCCGCCAGCGCGTCGACCTCGGCGGCCAGGCGCCGCCAGGTCAGGCTCGCGGCCTCGCGCTCGCCGTCGGCGAGGAAGAGGTAGGCGCGCCGGTCGCCCCGGCGGCGCGCACGGGCGCGCGCCAGGTCCCCCAGAATGGACACTACGGTTCGACTTCCCCAGCTCGGCGATCCCCGGGTCCCGGCCCGCGGCCGGAGGGCTCCTCATGGCGGGACGCCCGCGGTGCGCCGCTCGCCGAGCTGAGGGCGCGGCGGGCCGCGGACGGCCCATCGGTAGTTAGAGAGTGCGGCCGGGGGGCGCCAGGGGGACAGGCGCCGGAGAACGTAATTCCTTCGCAGGGAACGGCTTACCGTTCATGCATAGATGGAATCAAATATCTACGTCAGTGCGGTGGCGCCGTTCCTTCACGCCGCCGCCGCGCCCGCCTCGGCGGCCGCCATGCGGCGCTCCAGGCGGTGCCGCACGACGCGGGCCATCGCCTTGAGCTTGAGGCTCTGCCAGGGGTAGCGCCGGTTGGTGAGCCCGCGCGCCTCCTCCGGCAGCATGACCAGCGAGACGTGGACGTTCGGCGCGCAGCCGATCGGCAGTCCGGCCTCCATGCAGGCCTCGTAGAGGCGGCGGAAGACGGGGACCAGGTCCTCGGTGCGCGGCGGCTCGGCGTCAGCCATGTCGGTGCCCTTGAGCGGGCGGAAGACGCAGACCGTGGGGATGGCGCCGACCGAGGTGATCCAGTCGATGGCGGCGATCGACGACTCCGGCGGCTCGAGGCCGGCGATGATCTCGCCGTTCGACACCCACGGCTCGTCCCGCGGCCCGCGCTTGCCGAGCTCGGCGCAGTAGCGCACCGCCTCGAGGTAGTGATCGAGCCCGTACTCGCGGTGCTTGCCGGGGCACACCTCCTCGAAGCGCCCGCGGTCGAAGATCTCGAAGCAGAAGGACACGCGGTTGACGCCGATCTCGCGCAGGTGGTCGTAGCGCGCGAGGTCGCGGTGGGGCGGCGTCTGGACGCCGACCAGCAGGCCCGTCTCCCGCTTGATGCGCACGATGAACGGCTCGAGGATGTCGAGGTAGGTGTCGCCCGCGTAGTGGCCGGTGTTGAAGTCGACGTAGGTGATGCCGGAGCCGCGGCGCGCCGCGCGCACCACCTCCATCACCTCGTCCACCGTCTTCTCGTCGGCGTCGTCGACCCCCAGGTTGAGGCCCACCGAGCAGAACTTGCAGTTGCTGCGCTCCGGTTTCTCGGTCCAGTACTCGCACACCTTCGCCGGGTAGACGCCGAGGTAGGTGCCCTGCAGCGTCCCCACCCGCGTCATCGCCTTGCCGCTGGCGGTCGTCTCCTCGTACCAGGCGGGGCGCGGCGACAGGGTGACGGCGGCCACCGGCTCGTCGCCGTGGTGGACGACGTAGCGGCCGCCGCGGTCGCGGTGCAGCCGGTAGGGCGAGCGCGCCACGAACGGCTCGGTGACCGGCACGTTGGTCCACAGGCCGCCGGGCAGCACGCACTCGAGGCCCGAGCCCAGCCCGGCGCGGGTGCGCAGGACCTTGCGCCCGCCGTCCTCCTCGATGAAGCACGAGTCGTCCATCCGCATGCCCTGGCAGTAGAGGTCGAGCTTGAGCAGGGCGGGGTTCGTACGCAGGTCCTGGAGCTGGAGCATCGCTGGGCTTCTCCTCGCGGTGTTCGACGGGCCTTGCCGCAGGCTACCGGCGGGCGGCGGCTCCGGGCGACGCCCCCGGGGGTGGCCGCCCGCCGCCGGCGCCCCGCCCCTCGGGGCGGCTGCCGCACGGCGCCACCCTACGGCGCCGCCCGGCCCCACCTCCTTGCGCTGGCGCAAAGACGGCCGCCGCCGCGCCTGCCAGTCTCGGTGAGGCGCTTCAGGCCATGCGGTAGGCCAGCGCGTTGACGTTCATGCCGGCACCGACCGACGCGTAGAGCACCAGGTCGCCGGGCTCCAGGCGGTGGTCCGGGATCTCGCCGCGGGTGACCAGGTCGAGGAGGGTCGGCAGGGTGGCCACCGAGCTGTTGCCGAGCCAGGAGACGGTCATCGGGGTGAGGTTGGCCGGCGGCGTGCGGATGCCGGCCCCGCGCAGCAGACGGTTGACGATCGCTTCGTCCATCTTGGCATTCGCCTGGTGGAGCAGCACCATCTTGACGTCGGCGAGGGCCACCTTCGCCTTCGCCAGGCAGTCGCGCACCACGTCCGGCACCGTCTTCACCGCGTACTCGTAGACCTTGTGGCCGTCCATCTTGAGGAACAGGGGACCGCCGGCGGGGCGGCCGTCGGCGGCCGCCGCCATGCGCAGCAGCCAGGCGTGGTCGGCGGTGTCGCTGCGCGTCGAGTGGGCGAGGACGCCCACCGGCTCCTCGCTGTCGCGTGCCTCGAGGACGGTGGCGCCGGCGCCGTCCGAGTAGATCATGCTGTCGCGGTCGTGCGGGTCGCAGACGCGGGACAGCGTCTCGGCGCCGATCACCAGGGCGGCCGAGGCGTCGCCGGAGCGCAGGAAGTAGTCGGCCTGGATGACCGCCTGCAGCCAGCCCGGGCAGCCGAAGGGCAGGTCGTAGGCCACCGCCCGCGGGCTGCGGATGCCGAGGCGGGCCTTGACCCGCGACGCCAGGCTCGGCACCAGGTCGGAGCGCCGGTTGTCCGCCGCCACGTCGCCGAAGTTGTGGGCGACGACGACGTAGTCCAGGCTCTCCGGGTCGAGCCCGGAGGCGGCGAGGGCGCGCTCCGCCGCCGCCGCCGCGATGTCGGAGGTGAGCTGGTCGTCCTCGACGTAGCGGCGCTCGCGAATGCCGGTGATGGCGGCGAACTTCTCGATCGTCTCGGCGGGCGGCTGCGCGAGGCTGCGCCCGGCGGCGTCGCGGAACTCGCGGTCCAGGAACTCCTCGTTGCGGACCCTGCGCCGCGGCAGGTAGCTGCCGGTGCCGGTGATGACGGTGCGGCGGGTGATGGACATGGCGGTTGCCTCCAGCCTAACCCCCGCGGGCGGCGGCCGGCGTCAGATCTCTGTCCGGATCGCGTCGGGGCGGCGTCACGCAGCCGGTCAGTGGACGCGGGTGTGGGAGGGCTCCAGGTCCTCGTCGAAGCCGTGGACGAGGACGAAGAAGTAGGTGACGACGCGGTCGTTCTGGGTCTCCGAAACGAGCTCGAAGAGGTACTCGCCCTCCTGGTCGCCGACGGTGGCCTCGACGTAGGTGACCGGCTCGGGCTCGACCAGCAGCTCGCCGACCAGCCGCTTGCCGCGCAGGAGCTGCACCAGGAGATATCCCTCCTCGCCGGCGAAGGTCCAGTGCAGGTCGTCGTCGTCGTAGATCACCGCCTCCGGCGTGCCGGCGCGCAGCACGCAGCTGGGATGGTTGACCAGCCATCCCCAGAAGACGTCGAAGGAAAGCGTCGCCGCGTCGGCCACCGTCATGCGCCGAGCCTACCGCATGCGGAGGCCGGTACGCCCCCCGCACCCGTCCCGCGGTAAGCTCCGCGGCGTGATGCTCGAGGGTCTGCGCGAGGAGCAGCTCCGCTGGGTGACGGGGGCGCTGCTGGTGCTGGCGGCGGTGGCCCTGGGGGCGGCGCTGGCCGAGATGAAGGTGCTGATGGTGCCCTTCGTGCTCGCCGTCTTGATCTCCTACCTGGTGGCGCCGCTCGTCGACGTCCTGGAGCTGCGCGCCGGGGCGCCGCGCTGGCTGGCGGTGGCGCTCGGCGTGCTCGCCGTGGTGCTGCTCACCACCGTCGCCGGCCTGCTGGTCACCGGCGCCGTGCGCCAGCTCCTCGAGCAGGCCGAGATCTACCAGGAGTCGCTGCGCGCCCTGGTGCGCGACGTCTTCGGGCTCCTCGGCGTCGAGTACGGCCGCCAGCCGGTGATGGAGGCGCTGCGCCAGCTCCCCCTGCTCGACCTGCTGGGCGCCGCCGCCGGCACCGTGCTGTCGATGCTGTCGACGCTGGTGCTGGTGGTGATCTTCACCCTCTTCCTGCTCGCCGGCCGCGACCCGGTCGACGCCCGCCGCGGCATCTACGGCGACATCGACCGCGCGGTGCGCCGCTACGTGGTGACCAAGTTCGTGGTCTCCGCCGGCACCGGCGTCGCGGTCGGCGGCATCCTCGCCGCCCTCGGCCTCGAGCTGGCGCTGGTCTTCGGCGTCCTCGCCTTCCTCCTCAACTTCATCCCCAACGTCGGCTCGCTGATCTCCACCCTGCTGCCGCTGCCGCTCGCCTTCGCCCAGTTCGAGAGCTGGTGGCAGATCGGCGCCGTCCTGGTGCTGCCGGGGCTGGTGCAGTTCGTGGTCGGCAACCTGGTCGAGCCGGTGTTCATGGGCGAGGGCCTCGACCTCCACCCGGTGACCGTGCTGCTGTCGCTCGGCGTCTGGGGCGTCCTGTGGGGCGTGCCGGGGATGTTCCTGGCGGCGCCGATGACCGCCGTCCTGCGCATCGTCCTCGCCCGCTTCGCCACCACCCGCGGCGTCGCCGAGGCGATGGCCGGCCGGCTGCCGGGCCTGCGCCCGCTGGGGCGCGGCGGGGCGCGAGACGCGGCGGCCTGAACGGCCCGCCGCTCAAGGTGCTGGCGGCAGGCCTTCGAGCCAGGGCACCGGCGGCGGCGACCGGTAGAACTTGTCGAGCCAACGCCCGTCGTCGAGTCGGTCGAAATCGGTGCCGAGGTGCTCGTAGTAGGTCGCCACCGGCCCGACGTACGCCTGCGTACCGGTGCAGTCTTCCACGGCGACCACCACGTTGCGGAAGGGGCCCGTACCGGCGTGCAGCACCCAGCCCACGGGGCCGCCCTCCGCGTCCTCGGGCGCGGTGTGGACGTCGGCGATCGTCGGCGCGAAGGCGTCGAGAACCTCGCGCTCGAAGAACAGCGTCGGGTACCAGCCGTCGTGGCGCACCGCGCCGCAGCCCACCGTCTCCCACTCGACGGTGCGGCGCAGGAAATCGCGCTCACCCGCGGCGAGCGGCTCGCCGGCGAGCTCGCGGGTGGCGATGGTCTCCAGGGTGCGGGCGACCACCTCCAGGTTGTCGAAATAGAGTCGCACCTCGGCCACCTCGAAACCTTGCTCTTCGAGCCGTTCCGTCATCTCCCTGCCGCGGGCCGCGAAGCGCGCCACGGCGGCGAAGAAGCGTGGATAGGGCTCCGCGTAGACCTGTGGATACTCGCAGCCCGGGCTGCCGGAGTAGGACTGCTTGGCGTAGAGGATGGTGTCGTGGCGCAACTCCGCCCAGGATGCGAGGCGGGCGTTGAGCACCTTGAGGTCCCAGGCGCGGGTGCGCATCGCCTGCGGCAGGGCCTGCCGCTCCTCCGGCGTCGC
>CAZLBJ010000130.1:0-2799 GCA_964557755.1 uncultured Thermoanaerobaculia bacterium | reverse complement strand
CGCACCGTCCTCGCCACCCCCGGCGTCGCCGATCGCCTGCCGGCGGTGCTGCGGCCGCGGTGGCTGCCGGCGGACGAGGATGGGGCGGACGAGGGCGACGCGGACGAAAGCGGCGGCGATGGCGGGGGAGCGGGCGGCGGCACCGCCGGCTGGCCGGCACCACACCCCGAGCAGGCGGCCTACCTGATCTTCACCTCCGGGTCCACCGGGGCGCCGAAGGGGGTGGTGGTCTCCCACCGCGCCCTGGCCCGCCGGCTGGCGACGGCGGTCGCCGACCTCGGCCCGCGCGACGTCTCCCTGGTCACCGCCTCGCTCGCCTTCGACGTCTCGCTGATGCAGCTCGCGGCGCCGCTGGCGGCGGGGGCCCGCGCCGTGCTGCTGCCGGCCGGGGGCGCCGCGATGCCGGCCGAGCTGGTGGCCGTGCTCGCTCGTCACCGGGTGACCTTCGCCGATTTCCCGCCGCGGCTCCTCGACCTGCTGCTGGACGAGCCGGGCTTCGCCGGCGACGCCGTGCCGGCCACCCTGCTGGTCGGCAGCGAGGTGGTGCCACCGGCCCTCGCCGGGCGCTGGGCGGAGCGGGTGCGTGGCCTATGGCCGCGGCGCCGCCTGCACAACCGCTACGGCCCCACCGAGACCACCATCTCGGTGACGTCCTGGGCGTGCTCGGCGGCGGACGCCGCGGCCCCGTCCCTGCCCATCGGGCGGCCGGTGGCCGGGGCGCGCGGCTGGGTGGCGGACCCCGGGCTGCGCCCGGTCGGCATCGGCTGCCCGGGCGAGCTGGTGGTGGGCGGCGAGCTGGTGGGGCGCGGCTATCTGGGCGAGCCCGCCCGCACCGCGGCGGTCTTCGTGCCGGATCCCCTCTCCGCCGTCCCCGGCGCCCGCCTCTACCGCACCGGCGACCGCGTGCGCCTGCGTGGCGACGGGGCGCTGGAGTTCCTCGGCCGGCGCGACCGTCAGCTCAAGCTGCGCGGCTTCCGCGTCGAGCCGGCGGAGGTGGAGGCGGCCCTCCGCGACCACCCGGCGGTGCGCGAGGCGGTGGTGGTGGCAGGCGGCGAGGACGGGTCTCGCGGGCTGGCGGCCTACGCCGGCGCCGGCGAGGCGCCGCGGCCGGAGCTGGCGGACGAGCTGCGCGAGCACCTGCGCGAGCGGCTCCCGGACTACATGGTGCCGGCCGCCGTTACCGTGCTGGCGGCGCTGCCGCGCGGCGCCAACGGCAAGGTGGACGTCGCGGCGCTGCCGCCGGCGGGGCCCCAGGAGAGCGACGGGCGGCCGCCGCGGGACGACCTCGAGCGCCGCCTGCTCGCCCTCTTCGAGGAGATGCTGGAGCGCTCCCCCCTCGGCGTGGCCGACGACTTCTTCGCCCACGGCGGGCACTCGCTGCTCGGCGTCCGGCTGGCGGTGCGGGTCGAGCGGGAGCTGGGGCGCCGCCTGTCGCCGGCAGACCTCTTCCTCGCCCCCACCGTCGAGGGCCTGGCGGCGGTGCTGCGCCGCCGGGGCGCCGCCGGAGACGTGCGCGGGGCCGGCGGCCACGCGCCGCTGGTCCGCCTCGCCTCGCCCGGGGGCGGCCTGCCGCTGTTCCTCGTCCACCCCGTGGGCGGCGACGTGTTCTGCTACCGCGAGCTGGTCCACGCCCTGGCGGCGACGGGCGCGGGACCGGTCTACGGCCTGCGCGCCCGCGGCCTCGAGGCAGGGGAGGCGCCGTGCGCCGACCTCGGCGTCATGGCCGAGCGCTACGCCGCCGCCGCGGCGCGCGCCGCGCGACCCCACGGCGCGGTCGTCCTGGGCGGCTGGTCCTTCGGCGGCGTGGTGGCCTTCGAGATGGCCCGCCTGCTGACCGCGGACGGCGTCGAGGTGGCCGCGGTCGTCGCCGTCGACTCGCACCTGCCGGCGACCGCCGCCGCGGCGCGCCGGCGCGCCGCGGACACCCGGGAGCTCCGCCTGCGCGCCTTCGCCCGCCACCTCGGCATACCCCCCGGCGCCCTGGGCGACCCGGCCGGCGCGGCGGCGGCCGGCGACGGGCCGGCGGTGACCCTGGAGCGGGTGCTCGCCGCCGGGCGGACGGCCGGGCTGCTGGCGCCGCCGGCGGGGATCGGCCTGCTGCGGCGGCTGTTCACCGTCTACGAGGCGAACCTCGAAGCCTTCGCCGTCTATCGGCCGCGCCGGTGGGACGGCCACGTCGTGCTCGTCACC
The DNA here is from genome assembly GCA_964557755.1 of uncultured Thermoanaerobaculia bacterium. Taxonomy (GTDB): domain Bacteria; phylum Acidobacteriota; class Thermoanaerobaculia; order Multivoradales; family JBCCEF01; genus CAZLBJ01. The sequence continues at coordinate 609 of CAZLBJ010000130.1, read as the reverse complement.
GCCGCCGACGCGCCGGCGGGGGCCGGCGTCGATCCCGACCGCTGGCGCCGCCGTGCCCGCGCCGTCGAGCTGCACGCGCTTCCGGGCGACCACTTCACGATCCTGCAGGGCGACTCTGCCCGGCGCGTGGCCGAGCGGATGGGGCCGATCCTGTGGCGGCCGGAGCCCGACCGCCTGACACGCTGACGCCGAGTTCGTGCTCGAGGACCTGCCGGCCCCCTGTCGCCGGACTCTCCGGCTCGCCGCAGGTCGAAGGCTGGCAGCCGGGGCACCCGCGAGATCGGCGTCCGCATGGCGCTGGGCGCGGAGCGCGGAGCGCGGGCGGGTGCTGGGGTTGGTGCTGGGGCGCGGCAGGGCGCTGACGGTGACCGGGCTGGTGCTGGGCCTGGCGGCGACGACGGAGGCGCTGCGCTACGAGTAGTGCGGGCGACGCCGCTCGGATAGCATCGCTCCGAGGCACCGCGCCTCTCCCGGAGCCGAACCGCTGTCGTTCATCGACGAGGAAGTGCACATGCTGCGTCCCGAGACCTCCCTGCCGTTCCGCCGCCGGCCGTTCGCTCGCCCGGTAGCTCTCGCCGTCGTGCTCGTCCTCCTGCTCGCCGTGCCGGG
>CAZLBJ010000129.1:0-4291 GCA_964557755.1 uncultured Thermoanaerobaculia bacterium | reverse complement strand
CGCCGTGTGGGCCGGGCTGCGCCCCGCCACCCCCGACGGCCTGCCCCTGCTCGGCCCGCTGCCGGGCGCCGACGGCGTCTTCCTCGCCACCGGCCACTACCGCAACGGCATCCTGCTGGCGCCGTGGACGGCGCTGCGGGTGGCGGCGATGATCGCCGACGGCGAGGCCCCCGTGGCCGGCGACCCGTTCTCGCCCGAGCGCTTCTAGAGGTACTTCGCGGGCAGTGCGTCGACGAAGTCGCCGAGCGCCTCCACCGTCGCCCGGCGGTCGAGCTCGAGGTCCGGGATCCCTTGGTGCATCTCGTCGAAGAAGTCGCCCGCCACGTCCCAGAACCCGGGCCGCTGCTGCTCCTCGATCTCCGCCGCCAGAGCCTCGCGGTCCGTGACCACGCGCTTCGATTTCCGCCTCTCCACGGAGCGCAGCGCCGCCACCAGCTCCGGGACCACCTGGCCGCTCTCGATCTCGCGCAGGCGGAGCTCGAGCTCCTCCAGGTACTCGAGTAGGTCGGAGCCCGGGCCCAGCCGAGACGGATCGACGTCCTTGGTGAGCATCTCGACCTCTTGCTCCCAGACGTTGCCGAGGGACCGGACTCGTTCGGTCACCCCGCGGTCCGGCGCGCTGAAGCGCCGGTACATCTGTCTCACGCCGTACGCCGAGTCCCCCAGCCGGATCCGGAGGTCCTCGGCGTAGTCCCTCCGCACCCTCACCGTCAGCGGGTTGACGTGGCTGCCGCCCTTCGCCTGCTGCTCGTGGAAGGTCTGGCCCTTCCGGGTGCCGTACAGGCGGAAGAACCACAACGTCTTGGGGTCCTCGGACGCGACGACGCCCTCGTAGTACTCCTGCCAGACCTTGTTGAGCTTCAGCGGCACCTCCCTCTCGTCGACGAGCTCGCCAAGCTCGTCCTTTCTCTTCATCTCCTCGAAGACCGGGCTGGTCAAATCCCCGATGCGGGGGCTGCGGTTGTAGTTCTCGAGCGCCACCCGGTCGGCGCCGTCCCCGCTCTTCGCCACCACCCCGGCGAAGTGATAGCCCCAGGTGCTGTCGCGGCGCAGGGGCTCATCGCTCGAATCGAGCACGGAGTAGTCCTCGAGGCCCTTCTCGTCGCCGGCCACGGTGAAGATGCCCCAGCCTTCTCCCACCTCGGGCAGCGCCCACTCGTTGATACCGAGGGCCTTCCCCGCCTCGTCGAGCTCGCCTTTGCCCTGCCGCGTGCCGTAGGCCTTGCCGGGAAGCTCCGGCGTCTCCTCGCTCTGCAGGACCTCGGGAAGCGTCTCCAGGACGTCCTTCGTCTCGCCCCCCTCCGACAGGAACCCGGCGAGTCGCTCGATCTCCGGTGCCCCCTTCAGGTCGGTATGGAGCGGCGTCGTCACCGAGTCCTTCGTCTCGGCCGACTGGAGGACGAGAGCGAGGTTGTGGCTCCCCACCACGTGGCCGGCCAGCTCGATGCAACGATGGGCGAGGAGCGGCGGCGGGCCCGGGTAGGACTCCGGGTCGTCGTCGAGACGCGGCACCACCCGCACCAGAGAGGCCTTGCCGCCCACGTCGACCGACTTCGCGGGCTGCGTCTCGAGGCGGATCGGCGTCTCGACGGTTTCGAGCTGATCGTTGTACTCGCCGACGCTCGATGCGAGCGCGAAGAACTCCTTCGGCTCGTCCGCGGTGGCGTGGACGGCGAGGCTGCGGTCGTCGGCGACGAGCAGCGGCGCCGACTCGAAGCTCTGGCGCTCCCGGGTGAGCCGACCCCGCTCCTCGTCGAGCTCGGCGTCGGCCGCCTGGGTCTCGAAGAGCGGTCCCTCGCCCTCGGTCTTCTCCATCTCGAAGTAGCGCTGGAGACGGCGCGCACCGGTGACGTCGTGTCCCAGCCGGCGGGCGCGCAGCTCGCTCACCGCCGCGCTCGCTGCCGACGGCCGCGGTGGCCCGTACGGCGCCGACACGAGGGCCGCGGCGCCGGCCGGCACGGCGGCCCGCCTGCGGGCTCTCAGCATGCGCGACATGGTAGCAAAGGCGTCCTCGGCGCTATACTGGCGCCGTTCGACGACGACCCGTCCGGCCTCGCGCCGGCTTGATTCGACTCATCTGGAGGATCTCGACGCAATGACCCACATCATCGCGGAACCCTGCATCGGGGTGAAGGACATCTCCTGCGTGGATGTGTGCCCGGTGGACTGCATCTACGGCAAGGACGAGGACTGGGAGATGCTGTACATCCACCCCGAGGAGTGCATCGACTGCGGGCTCTGCGTCGACGCCTGTCCCGTGGAAGCCATCTTCCCGGAGGAGGAGACGCCGGAGAAGTGGCACGAGTTCATCGCCAAGAACTACGAGCACTTCGGCCTCACCGCGCCCTGACGGGAACCCCGTCCTTCGAGACGCCCGCCCTGGCGGCCGGAACCGTCTCGCGGCGGCGGCCGGCGGCGCGGCGGGCGGCCTCGACGCCGCGCAGGTAGACGGCGCGGCCGTCGCCGTCCTCGGGGTCGTTGGCCGGCGCCGCGGCGAGCCTCGCGAGCAGGTCCTCCTCGAGGTCGAGGTCGAGCAGCTCGCCGGCCAGCTCGACGGCGCGGGCGGCGTAGAGCAGCACCTGCACCGTCTCGATGCGCGCCACGTCCTCGAAGAACCAGCCGCAGCTCGTGAACATGCGCAGCGCGTTGCGCTGCAGCTCGAGGAGGCCGCGGGCGCGGCGGCGCGCGGCGTCGTCGAGGTCGCGGGCGGCGTGCTCGGCGAAGAAGGCGTCGGCGGCCCGCGGCGAGCGGTCGAGCAGCAGCGCCACGTAGCCGTCGCGCGCCGCCCACGGGTCGGCGAGAAGCTCCCCCGCCGCCGCTTCCCAGGGCCCCGCCAGCTCGTCGCGCAGCCAGCGCAGGGCGTCGCGCAGCGGCGCGCGCCAGCGTTGGTGGCTGCCGGTGTCGCGGCCGCAGCCGCAGTTGCGGCACCAGCGCCCGACACCGTGCGGGCAGCTCCACGAGGTGCCCTCGCGCACCTCCACCTCGCGCCGCGGCGGGTGGGCGGCGAGGTGCTCCGCGAAGCTCGTGAGGCGGGTGCCCTCGTAGTCGTCGAGCAGGGTGAGGGCGTGCGCCAGCGCCATCTCGCCGAACCGGTGGTGGTGGCCGTAGGTTTCGCCGTCGGTGGCGATCGACAGCAGGCCGCCGCCGCCGTCCTCGCCGCGTGACGGGTCGCTCCAGGCGCCGCACGCTTCGCCGCGCTCGTAGACGCGGCGCGCGAAGTGGCCGCCGTCGTGCAGCAGGCCGTTGAAAGCGACGTCGCGCGACAGCGGGCCGTCGTAGAAGTAGAGGGCGATCGCGGCGCCGGACGGCAGGCGGCAGAGGTAGGGCTCGCAGGCGTCGAGCTCGCCCGGCTCTCCCAACTCGTGCCACGGCCCGCCGCTCCCGCCGCCGAGCGCCCGCCAGCGCGCCGCCTGGTGCGGCTCGAGGACGGTGAAGCGCACACCCTCCGCCGCCAGCAGCTCGAGGGTGTCGACGTCGACCGCCGTCTCCGGCAGCCACATCCCCTCCGCCTGGCGGCCGAAGCGGTGGCGGAAGTCGGCGAGGCCCCAGCGCACCTCGGTGGCGCGGTCGCGCGGCGCAGCGAGTGGCAGGATCGTATGGTGGTAGGCCTGCGCCATCGCCGAGCCGTGGCCGGAGAAACGCTGCCGGCTCCGGCGGTCGGCGGCGAGCACCGCGCCGTACACCTCGGGACGCTCGGCGGCCAGCCAGGCGAGCAGCGTGGGGCCGAAGTCGAAGCTGATCGCCGCGTAGTTGTCGACCCGCCGCGCCACCGTGCCGTCGCGGTCGAGCACCTTCGCCGCCGCGTTGGGGGCGTAGCACTCCTCGGTGATGCGCTGGTTCCAGTCGTGGAACGGCGCCGCCGACGGCTGGCGCTCGACGCGCCGGCTCCACGGGTTCTCCCGCGGCGGCTGGTAGAAGTGGCCGTGGATACAGACGAGACGCTGCACGATCAACCCTCCGCGGTCTCCGGGACCTTCAAAAACACCAGGCACGAGCGCGGCGCCAGGGTGAAAGTGGCGCCGCCCGCCGAGCGCCGGAGCGGCGGCTTCGCGTCCGCCGCACCGTCCTCGCGGCCGCGCCAGCGCGGCGCCGAGGTGTCGAGCGCCAGGCGCCAGGCGCCGGCCGGCAGCGGCAGCTCGGCGGTGCGCCCCTCGGCGGCGAAAGCGAGGACCACGAAAGCCTCGCCGGCGCCGCGGCGCCGGTGCAGGGTGACCACCTCCGCGCCGGCGTCGAGCGCCACCTCCAGCTCCGGCTCGACGTCGAGTCCGAGCCCGGACTCTACCTCCTGGGA
>CAZLBJ010000128.1:0-3168 GCA_964557755.1 uncultured Thermoanaerobaculia bacterium | reverse complement strand
GTCTGCGTCGTCGGCTGGGTGGTCGACGCCGACCAGTTCTTCTTCTCCTGGCTGCTCGGCTGCATCCTGTGGCTCGGCCTGTCGCTCGGCGCCCTGGCGCTGACCATGATCCACAGCCTGACCGGCGGCGTCTGGGGGGTGCCGGCGCGGCGCGTGCTGGAGGCGGCCGCCGGCGTGCTGCCGGTGCTCTTCGTCCTCTGCCTGCCGCTGCTGGCCGGCATCGAGGCGCTGTACCCGTGGGCCGGGCCGGCGATGGACGACAACCCGATCCTGGCGCACAAGCAGCCGTACCTCAACGCGCCCTTCTTCATCGGCCGCTTCTTCGTCTACTTCGCGGGGTGGATCGGCCTCGCCTGGTGGATGCGGCGGCTGTCGCTGCGCCAGGACCGCACCGGCGACCCGATGGTGCTCAAGTCGATGGCCATGGTCGGCGCCCCGGGGCTGGTGGTGTGGGCGTTCCTCGTCACCTTCGCCTACTTCGACTGGCTGATGTCGCTCGAGCCGCTGTGGTTCTCGACCATCTACGGCGTCTACTTCTTCGGCGGCGCCGGCATCAGCGCGCTCGCCTTCCTGGTGCTCGCCACCGTGTGGCTGGCGCGCGCCGAGCCGATGCGCAGCGCGTTGGCGCCGCGCCACCTGCACGACTGGGGCAAGCTCCTGTTCGCCTTCATCATGCTGTGGGGCTACTTCGCGTTCTCCCAGTTCCTGATCACCTGGTCGGGCAACCTGCCGGAGGAGATCGAGTGGTACCTGCACCGCACCGACGACGGCTGGCGGCTGGTCACCGTGCTGCTGGTGCTCTTTCACTTCGCGGTGCCGTTCGCCCTGCTGCTGTCGCGCGACCTCAAGAAGCACGCCCGGCGGCTGTCGTGGATGGCCGCCTTCCTGCTGTTCATGCGCTGGGTCGACTACCTGTGGCAGATCGCGCCGAGCCACCACCACGAGCTGGCGGTGCACTGGCTCGACGTCGCCGCGCCGGTGGCGGTGGGCGGCCTGTGGCTGGCCGCCTTCGCCTGGCTGCTGCGGCGCCACCCGATCCTGCCGCCGCGCGACCCGTACCTGCTGGAGTCGATCGGCGAGGAGCCGCACCATGACCACTGAGCAGACGCCGCACCACCGCCCGGCGGGCCACGAGCGGGAGATCGACCGCGACATCGACCTGGGCGGCGTCGCCAAGACGGTGCTCGGGTTGCTCGTCGGCACCGTCGTCGCCATGCTCGCCATGTGGTGGATGTTCGAGGCGCTTCTCGCCGGCGAGCGCGCCCGCGATCCCGAGCCGCCGCCGATCGCCGAAGCGCGCCAGCCCACCCTGCCGCCGGGGCCGCGCCTCCAGGCGTCGCCGGAGGTCGACCTCCAGCGCTTCCGCGCCCGCGAGAATGCGATGCTGTCGTCGTACGGTTGGAAGGACGAGGCGGCCGGCGTGGTGCGCATCCCGGTCGACCGAGCCATGGACGTGGTGGCCGAAGAGGGGCTGGCGGCCGCCCGCGCCGCGACGTCGACGGCGCCCGACCGCGAGGCCGGCGACGACCTCCAGGCGGTCGACCCCGCGGCGCTGCCGCAGGGCGGCGGCGTGCCGGCGCCGGAGCCGGCCGCTACGGACGACGCCGCGGCCGAGGAGGGCGCAGCTGGATGACCCACCGCTACCGCATTCTCCTCCTGGCTCTGCTGCTCGCCGCGCCGGCCGCCCTCGCCCAGCGCGCCCAGCCGCACGTGGCGGTCGACACGCAGGCCGCCGGCCTGCCGGCGCCGCTCAGAGAGGTCGGCTTCGACCAGCGGCTCGGCGAACGCGTGCCGCTCGACCTGGCCTTCCGCGACGCCGACGGCCGACCGGTGCGCTTCGGCGACCTCTTCCGCGACGGCCGCCCGGTGCTCTTGAGCCTCGTCTACTACCAGTGCCCGATGCTCTGCGACCTGACGCTCTCCGGCCTGGCGCAGAGCTTGAAGCCGCTCGAGCTCACCGCCGGCGAGGACTTCGAGCTGGTCAGCGTCAGCTTCGACCCCGGCGAGGGACCGGCCGAGGCGGCGGCGGCGCGCGCCCGCTACCTGCCGCGCTACGGCCGCACCGAGGCCCGCGAGGGCTGGCACTTCCTCACCGGCGAGGAAGCCGAGATCGCGGCGCTGGCCGAAGCGGTGGGCTTCCGCTACCAGTACGACGCCGAGCGCGACGAGTACGCCCACGCCGCCGGCCTGGTGATGCTCACGCCCGACGGCACCGTGTCGCGCTACTTCTTCGGCACCGACCATCCGTCCAAGGACCTGCGCCTCGGCCTGGTGGAGACCGGCGGCGGCGCCATCGGCACCCCGATCGACCGCATCCTGCTCTACTGCTACCACTACGACCCGGCCCTCGGCCGCTACAGCGCGGCGACCATGAACCTGCTGCGCGCCGGCGGTGCCCTGACGGTGCTGCTGCTCGGCGGCTTCGTGGTGGTCATGCTGCGCCGCGAGCGCCGGGCGAGGACCGCCTAGCATGAACTTCCCGCTTCTGCCGGAGGCCGCCTCCTCCGTCGCCGGGCAGGTCGACGCCCTGACCCTCGCCTGGGTGGCGATCAGCGCCTTCTTCTCGCTGCTGATCGCGGCGCTGATCCTCTACTTCTTCGTCCACTACCGGCGGCGCCGGGACGGCGAGGTGGGCGCCACCGGCGAGGGCCGTACGCTGCCGCTGGAGCTGACCTGGTCGCTGATCCCGCTGGTCATCGCCCTCGCCATGTTCGTCTGGGGCGTCAAGGTCTTCTTCCTCACCGCCCGGCCGCCGGCCGACGCCGTCGAGTACTGGGTCACCGGCAAGCAGTGGATGTGGAAGGTGCAGCACCCCGAGGGCGTGCGCGAGATCAACACCCTGCACGTGCCGCTGGGCCAGCCGGTGAAGCTGACGATGACCTCGGAGGACGTCATCCACAGCTTCTTCATCCCCGCCTTCCGGGTGAAGAGCGACGTGCTGCCGGGCCGCTACACGACGGTGTGGTTCACCGCGACGCGCACCGGCACCTACCACCTGTTCTGCGCCGAGTACTGCGGCGCCGAGCACTCGGTGATGAAGGGCTCGGTGGTGGTGCTCGAGCCCGAAGCGTACGAGCGCTGGCTGGAGACCGGCCAGACCGGGCCGACGCTGCAGGCCTCCGGCGCCGAGCTGTTCCAGCGGCTCGCCTGCGACACCTGCCACCTCGG
>CAZLBJ010000127.1:0-17759 GCA_964557755.1 uncultured Thermoanaerobaculia bacterium | reverse complement strand
CCAGCGCGCTGCTGACCGCCCTGGTGCGCGGCGCCTTCGAGTACCAGGGGCAGAAGTGCTCCGCCGCCTCGCGTGCCTACGTGCCGCGCTCGCTTTGGCAGGGCGGCTTGCGCGACGCGCTGGCGGCCGAGGTCGAGGGCCTGAAGATGGGCTCGCCGCTCGACTTCCGCAACTTCATGGCGGCGGTGATCGACGCCGGCGCCTACGCCAGCATCAAGGAGTACGTCGACCACGCCAAGGAGTCCGCCGACGCCGAGGTGCTGGTGGGCGGCGGCTGCGACGACTCCGAGGGGTGGTTCATCGAGCCGACGGTGGTGGTGGCGAAGGACCCGCGCTACAAGCTGATGCGCGAGGAGATCTTCGGCCCGGTGCTCACCCTCTACGTCTACGACGACGGCGACCTCGACGAGGCGCTGGAGCTGTGCGACACGACGTCCGCCTACGGGCTGACCGGCGCCGTCTTCGCACAGGAGCGCGCCGCGGTCGAGCACGTCATGGCGCGGCTGCGCCACACGGCGGGCAATTTCTACGTCAACGACAAGCCCACTGGCGCCGTCGTCGGCCAGCAGCCGTTCGGCGGCTCGCGCGCATCCGGCACCAACGACAAGGCGGGCTCGAAGGCCAACCTGCTGCGCTGGTGCTCGACGCGGGCGATCAAGGAGACGTTCGTGCCGGCGCGCAGCTACGCCTACCCCCACATGGACGAGAAGTAAAGAGCGCGGCGCCGCGCTCAGCGGCGCGGCGAGGCGGCGGCGATCTCGCGCCCGAGGTCGTGCAGCCAGATGCGGAAGCCGCGCTCGAAGCCGGCGGACGAGGCCGGCACGCCGCGGCCGTCGCCGCGCGCCGCGGCGGCAAGGGCGGCGCGGAAGCCGGCGGCCCGGAGCGCCCCGTCCTCGCCCCCGCCGTCGAGCAGGTAGCGCACCCGCAGGGCGGCGAGGGCGTAGAGCTCGAGGCGGCGGTGCGAGGTGTCGAAGTCGGCGCGGTCGAGCCCTGCCAGGGTGGCGAGAGTCTCCATGCGGCCGATGGCGGCGTCGGCGAGCAGCCGCTCGACGGCCACCAGCGGACCGTAGGCGCGGCCGTCGCCCGCCGTGCGCACCGCCTGCCGGTCCAGTCGTCCGGGGAGCAGCCGGCCGTCGTCCGCGATCGGCGTCAGCTCCAGGTCGCCGGCGAGCCCCTCGTCCAACCACGGCGGCGGCGGCACCAGGAAGGCGGCGCGGGTGAGCAGGTGGACCATCTCGTGGACCAGCAGCCGGTGCAGCTCGGCGCGGCCGCGGCCGGCGGCGCCGAGGGCGGCGAGGCGGCCCGCGGTGCGGCCGGTGAAGCCCTCCGCGGCCCCGGCGCCGAAGGCCTCGAAGGCGGCCGCCTCGGCGAAGAGGACGAGGGTGCCCACCCGCCCGGCGCCGCCGGTGGACGGCGCCAGCCCGTAGCGGCGCGGGTAGAGGTCCACCACGTCCGCCGCCAGTCGCTCGAGCGGGGCGAGCAGCGCCGCGTCGTCGACGTCGGTCCACAGGTCGAAGGCGCCGAGCGCCAGCCGCCGCGCGCCGTCGCCGAGCAGGCGGCGCGCCCGCTCCAGCTCGGCGGCTTCCGGACCGGCGTTCTCGAAACTTGCCGCGGCGTCCGCCGCCGGCTGCACCCAGCCCGTCACCTCGCCCCAGCGCACCCGCAGCCAGCCGCCGTGGTCGTCGAGCACCTCCACCTCGGCGCCGGCGTCGAGCACCGCCACCACCGGCGCCGCCGGGCTGGCCAGCATGCGCAGCACCGCGCCGGCCGGAAGGGCGACGGTGCCGGGCGGAGCGGACGCCTGCGCGGCCACGGCGAGGGGCGCCAGGAGCAGCGGCAGGAAGAGGACGAGGCGTCGCATCGGTCGGCTGGGTCGCTGTGAGACGATATCGCCAGGAGGATACCCGGTGACGAACGAGGCCAGGACCCACCGCACGATCGACCGCGCGCTGTGCGGCGAGCCGCTGGAGGTCGGCGGCGGCCGGGCGCGCGTCGTCCTCGACACCGAGCCGCGCATGGCCGCCGACGAGCGGGGGCTGGTGCACGGCGGCTTCGCCTTCGGGCTCGCCGACCACGCCGCCATGCTGGCGGTCAACCATCCGAACGTCGTGCTGGCGGCGGCGGAGGTCAAGTTCCTGCGCCCGGTGCGCGTCGGCGAGCGCCTGGTGGCGGAGGCCGAGCTCGAGGCGAGTGTTTCGAACACCGCCGCTGACGCTGGTCCCAACACCGCGCCGGGCGGCGACGCCCGGCCGTGGGTGGCGGTCACCGTGCGCCGCGGCGACGAGCCGGTGATGAGCGGCCGCTTCCGCTGCTACGTGCCCGAGCGCCACGTCCTCGCCGGGGAGGCCTGATGCACGGCGGCGAGCTGATCGCGCACGTCCTCGAGCGCCACGGGGTGCGGCATCTCTTCACCCTCTGCGGCGGCCACATCTCGCCGCTCCTCGTCGGCGCCAACCAGCTCGGCATCCGGGTGGTCGACGTGCGCGACGAGGCGAGCGCCGTCTTCGCCGCCGACGCCGTGGCGCGGCTCACCGGCGGACCCGGCGTGGCGGCGGTCACCGCCGGACCCGGGGTCACCAACGCCGTCACCGCGATCAAGAACGCGCAGCTCGCGCAGAGCCCGGTGGTGGTGCTCGGCGGCGCCACCGCCACGGTGCTCAAGGGGCGCGGCTCGCTGCAGGACATCGACCAGGTGTCGCTGCTGGCCTCCTCGGTCAAGCGCACCTTCACCGCCGAGCGGGTGGCCGAGCTGCCGGAAATCCTCGACGAGGCGCTCGGGCTCGCCGCCCACGGCGTGCCGGGGCCGGTGTTCGTCGAGCTGCCGGTGGACCTGCTGTACGGCCGCGAGCTGGTCGGCGAGTGGTACGGCGGCCGGCGTGGCGGCGGCCTCTCCGGCTGGTTCCTGCGCCGCTACCTGGCGTGGCACGTGCGCCGCCTGTTCAAGCGCGCCGAAGAGGCGGCGGAGCGGGTGGCGGACGCCGGGGTCGCCGAACCGCGCGAGCCGCGGGCGCCGGAGCCGCGCGACGTCGAGCGCGCCGCCCGCCGGCTGGCCGCCGCGCGCCGCCCGGTGCTGCTGGTCGGCAGCCAGGCGATGACCGCCGCCGGCCGCGACGGCACCGCCTCGGCGGCGCGCCTGGCGGCGGCGGTGGAGTCGCTGGGGGTGCCGGTGTGGCTCGCCGGCGGCGCCCGCGGCCTGCTCGGCGCCGACCCACCGTTGCAGTGCCGCCACCACCGCAAGAAGGCGCTCAAGGAGGCCGACCTGGTGATCCTGGCCGGCGTCCCCGCCGACTTCCGGCTCGACTACGGACGCTCGATCGGCCGCCGCGCCGCCGTCGTCGCCGCCAACCTCTCCGACGAGGAGATGACCCGCAACCGCAAGCCGGACCTCGCCGTCGAGGCCCATCCCGGCCGCTTCCTGGTCGACCTCGCCGAGGCGCTGCCGGAGGGCACCCGCGAGCGCTGGCGCCGCTGGCACGACGAGCTGGCGGCCCGCGACGCGGCGCGCGAGGAGGAGATCCTGGCCATGGCGGAGGAGGAGACCGCGCACGTCAACCCGGTCGCCCTGTGCCGCGAGATCGACGCCGTGCTGCCCGACGACAGCGTGCTGGTCGGCGACGGCGGCGACTTCGTGGCCACCGCCTCGTACGTGGTGCGCCCGCGCGGCCCGCTGTCGTGGCTCGACCCCGGCGTCTTCGGCACCCTCGGCGTCGGCGGCGGCTTCGCGCTGGCCGCCAAGCTGTGCCGCCCGGCCGCGGAGGTGTGGCTGCTCTGGGGCGACGGCTCGGCGGCCTTCAGCCTGGCCGAGATCGACACCTGCGTCCGTCACGGGCTGCCGGTGATCGCCGTCGTCGGCAACGACGCTGGCTGGACGCAGATCGCCCGCGAGCAGGTGGAGGTGCTGGGCGACGACGTCGGCACCGTGCTCGCCCGCACCGACTACCACGCGGTGGCCGAGGGCTACGGCGGTGCCGGCCTGCTCGTGGCGCGGCCGGAGGAGGTGCGCCCGGCGCTCGCGGAGGCGCGGCGCCTCGCCGCCGAGGGCCGGCCGGTGGTGGTCAACGTGTTGCTGGGGAAGACGGACTTCCGGAAGGGCTCGATCTCGATGTAGCGGCGGCCCGCCGCAGGCGCTGCGGAGGCGGCAGCAGGAGGGAGACCCCCGCGAGGCCGAGGGCGGCGGCGAGGACGCCGGCGAGGAAACCCGGCGGCCGGTGCACGAGGTCGAGGCGGTGCTCGCCCGGTGGTAGGAAGGCGGCGACGAAGGGGCCGTTGGCGGCGAAGGTCGGCCATGGCCGGCGGTCGACCAGCAGGTGCCAGCCGCCGTCCTGGTAGAGCGACGAAGCGAGGAGCCGCGGCTCCGGCCGGTCCGACCGCGCGCTGCGCCACGCCGCGCCCCGGTAGCGGTAGCCCACCAGCCCCGTCTCCATTCCCGCCGCCCGCCACGCCCGGCGGCCGTCCGGCAGCGTCGCCAAGGAGGGGAGACCGGCGGCCGCCGCCGCGGCGGCGGGCAGCTCCACGCGCGCCTCCTCCTCGAAGCTCGCCACCCGGTCGACGCAGGCGGTCAACGGCCGGAGGCAGGTCTCCGCCCGCCGCGGCAGCCACAGCGGCGGCAGCGGACCCGGGCGCTCGTAGATCCGCCCGCCCGTGTGGCGCAGGCGCTGCGCCCATTCGCGCGGTGGGCGGATGTCGTGGGGCACCAGGACATAGCGCACTCCCAGGAGGTCGTAGAGCGGGCTGCGCTCGACCACGAAGCGGTCGCTGCCCCCGAACCCGGGCTGCTGGAGCAACGGCGCCAGCAGGTCGGCGTAGGCGGCCGGCTTGGTCGGGCCGCCGACGCCGGGGGAGGGGAGGCCGTAGACCGCCGGAGTGTTCGGCAGGACGGCGCCTTCGAAGCCCATCACGCGGTGGCCGTCCGGCGAGCTCTGGTGCTCCTGCAGCCAGGCGATCTCCGGGGTGACGGCGTAGGCCGCGGCGCGCGGCATCGGCGGCCACGCCGGCAGGTGGAAGAACAGCAGCTCGGCGGCCGCCGCCAGGGCGACGGTGACGGCGGCGCGGCGGCGGCCGGCGGCGCCGCGTGCCAGGAGGACGGCCGCGGCGGCGACCGCCACGGCGCCGAGCTGCACCGCCAGCGACCACTGCCGCAGCCACGCGCGCTCCTGCGGCGGGCCCGCCGGCGCCGGGTGGGCGAGGGTGCCCCACAGCGCCAGGCAGGCGGCGCCGGCGCCCGCGAGGGCGAGCCACCGGCCGCGCAGCTCGCCGCGCAGCCAGCGGTCGAGGGCGGCCGCCGCCAGGAAGGCGAGGGCGAAGGAGACGACCAGCCGCACCCGCCCGTGAAGCGTCACCGACTGGTCGAGCACCGGCAGCGAGTAGAGCATCCGCGCCACTCCCGGCAGGCGCAGCGCCACCGCCAGCGCCACCGCCGCCACGCCCAGCATCACCGCCTCGCCGGGACGCCGGCGCCCGCCGGCGCGCGGCAGGAGGGCGAGCAGCGCCGCCAGCGCGCCGGCCATCGCCAGCGTGCCGGCGAAGCCGGCGGCGTCGGCGTTGACGTTGTTGGGGCCCCAGTAGTGACGGAAGCGGTGGTTGCCGAAGGTGTTGGGCGCCACCTGCGCGGCGGTGCGGGCGCGCAGCGGCGAGAACCCCGTGTCGCGCACGTCGGCGGACCACTCATTGCGGAACCAGGGCCCGGCCTGCACGTGGGCGCGCGCCAGCTCGACCGTCGCCCTGCGCTGCGCCTGCGGCAGGTAGCGCGCCGCGGGCAGCAGCACCGGCGCCGCCAGCGCCAGGGCGAGGAGGCCGGCGGCGGCGGCGAGCGCCACGGTCCGCAGCCGCCGCGCGCGGCCCTCGACGGCGAGCACCCGCGCCGCGCCGAAGGCGGCGCCGGCGAGCAGCACGTGGAGCATCGTCTCCGGGTGGCCGGCGGCGAGCACCGCGGCGAGGGCGGCGGCGAGGAGCAGGACGTCGCGCCGGCCGCCGCGAACGGCGACACGCTCGACGGCGTAGAGCAGCGGCGGCAACAGCGCCGCCGAGTTGGCGAGCGGCCAGCCCAGCCACAGCACCACGAAGCCGCCGAGGCCGTACGACACAGCGCCGAACAGCGCCGCCTCGCGCGCCATACCGAGGCGGACGAGGAGCAGCCAGGTGAAGGCGAGGGCGACGAAGAGCCGCAGCGCCATGGTCACCGCCATGGCGTCGATGGCCGGCAGCGGCGCCGCCAGCCACACCAGCGGCTGCAGCACCTGCGCCTGCGGGTCGGCGAGCAGCGGCATGCCGGCGCCCATGCGGGCGGACAGCAGCGGCCACTCGCCGGCGGCCACCGACCGCCGCACCTCCACCTGCGCCGGGAAGGTCTCGCGCACCAGGTCGCTCTGCAGCAGGTTGCCGCGCTCGTCGCGGGCCAGCAGGTGGCGGAAGGGGGCCTCGGTGGCCAGCACGCCGGCCGGCAGCACGGTGCGGCCGGCGGCCAGCGCCGGGCCGAGAAGCACCAGCACCAGGCCCGCGAAGAGCAGCGCCGGCCCGGCCGGCAGCGGGTCGTAGAACCGCCGCAGCACGACGAGCAGCAGCACCGCGAGGGCGGCGAAGGCGAGGGCGGGGAGGACGGGCGGCATCTGTCGGGATTCAACGGTGCGGGCGGCGGGATCGTCCAGGCGAGCGGTCGCCTCTGGTTGCTAGACTAGACGTCTCCGCGCGGGCCGGTGCCGACGTCCGGGCCGCGCCCTCGCCGATCCTCGCAACTTTCCCGTGGAGGCCTCGATGCGCCGAGCCGCCGTTCGCTTCGCCCCCGTCAAGCTGGTCGTCACCATCCTGCTCGCCCTCCTCGCGTCCCTGCTCCCCGCGGCGCCGGCGACCGCCGAGCCGTTCGACGTCCACCACCTGCTGGCCATGCAGCGCCTGAGCGACCCGCAGGTGTCGCCGGACGGGCGCCGCGTCGCCTTCGTGCTGCGCACCACCGACCTCGAGGCCAACCGCGGCCGCACCGACCTGTGGCTGCTCGAGCTCACCGCGGAGGGTACCGCAGCCGGCGAGCCGCGGCGCCTGACCACCGATCCGGCCGCCGACTCGACGCCGCGCTGGGCGCCCGACGGCGGCTCGCTCTACTTCCTCTCCAGCCGCTCCGGCTCGTCGCAGGTGTGGCGCCTGCCGCTCGCCGGCGGCGAGGCCGAGCGGGTCACCGACCTGCCGCTCGACGCCGCCAACCTGGTGGTGTCGCCGGACGGCCGCCGCCTCGCCTTCACCCTCGAGGTGTTCCCCGACTGCGCCAACCTCGACTGCACGGTGAAGCGGCTGGGGGAGCGCGACGACCGCCCCGCCACCGGCCGCCTCTACAGCGAGCTCCTGTTCCGCCACTGGGACGCCTGGGACGACGACCGGCGGTCGCATCTCTTCACCCTCGCCGTCGGCGACGGCGGCGGCGGCGACGGCGACGAAGACCGTGCGGCGCCCGTCGACCTGGTGCGCGGCGTCGACGCCGACGTCCCCTCGCAGCCCTTCGGCGGCAGCGAGGAGATCGCCTTCTCGCCGGACGGCAAGAGCGTCGTCTTCGCCATGCGCGAGGCCGGTGCCGGGGAAGCGTGGTCGACCGACTTCGACCTCTACCGCGCGCCGGCCGACGGCTCGGCGGCGCCGGAGCTGCTCACCGCCGACAACGAAGCGTGGGACACCGGCCCGGTGTTCTCGCCGGACGGCAGCACCCTCGCCTACCTGGCGATGGCGCGCCCCGGCTTCGAGGCCGACCGCTTCCGCATCCGGCTGCGCGACATGGCCACCGGCGCCGTGCGCGACCTCGCCGCCGACTGGGACCGCTCGCCCGGCGGCCTCGTCTTCTCGCCGGGCGGCGACACCCTCTACGCCACCGCGTCGAACGTCGGCCAGACGTCGCTCTTCGCCGTCGACGTCGCCAGCGGCGCGGTGGAGACGGTGCAGGAGGACGGCACCGTGCGTTCGCCGCTGGTGCTCCCCGGCGGCGCGGGCCCGGACCGCCTCCTCTTCGGCATGGACACCCTGACCTCGCCGGTCGAGCTCTACACGCTGACTCGCGGCGCGGCGGCGCCGGCGCAGCTCACCCGCTTCAACCGCGACGCGCTCGCCGCCGTCGAGCTGGGCGAGCCCGAGCAGTTCCACTTCGAGGGCGCCGGCGGCGACCGCGTGTGGGGCTGGGTGGTCAAGCCCGCCGGGTTCGAGGCGGGCAAGAAGTACCCGATCGCCTTCCTCATCCACGGCGGCCCGCAGGGCTCGTTCGGCAACGACTTCCACTACCGCTGGAACCCGCAGACCTACGCCGGCGCCGGCTACGCGGCGGTGATGATCGACTTCCACGGCTCGGTGGGCTACGGCCAGGGCTTCGTCGACGCCATCCGCGACGACTGGGGCGGCAAGCCGCTCGAGGACCTGCGGAAGGGGCTGGCGGCGGCGATCGCGCGCTACCCGTGGCTCGACGGCGACCGCGCTTGCGCCCTCGGCGCCTCCTACGGCGGCTACATGGTCAACTGGATCGCCGGCAACTGGTCCGACCGTTTCCGCTGCCTGGTCAACCACGACGGCCTGTTCGACCAGCGGATGATGTACTACGCCACCGAGGAGCTGTGGTTCCCCGAGTGGGAGCACATGGGGCCGTACTGGGCGGCCCCCGAGGCGCACGAGCGGCACAACCCCGTCCACCACGTCGAGAAGTGGCAGACGCCGATGCTGGTGGTCCACGGCGGGCTCGACTTCCGGGTGCCGGAGACGCAGTCGTTCGCCACCTTCAGCGCCCTGCGGCGGCGCGGCGTGCCGGCGCAGCTCCTCTACTTTCCGGACGAGAACCACTGGGTGCTGCAGCCGGCGAACTCGATTCTGTGGCACGATACGGTCCTCGACTGGCTGGATCGCTGGCTGAAGCCGTAAGGCGGTATGTCTTTTTTTGGCGGCAGTGTCTCCAAAACGGGGCTGTGCGGAACAATAGAAGGTAGAGGCTCACCCGAGAGGAGGACGCGCTTGATCCATGCTTTTCACGCCTTGCCCCCCGGTCTGCGGCTACGCTTGGTGCAGCCGCTGACCGAGCGGGACGGCTCCTGCTCGCTGCTCTACGACCTCGAGCGGGGCCGCCTGGTCGAGGTGCCGATCGACTTCTGCTACCACGTCGCCATGGCCCTCGACACCGGCAACCTGGACGACGACCTCGTCGCCTGGCTCGCCGGCCAGGACGTGCTGACCTACGACAGCCGGCCGCTGCGCGCCGCCTCCGCCGCCTGGGGCGTGCGCACTGACGCCGATCCCGAGCCCCTGTCGCGCCTCGACCGCGCCTTCTTCGGCGAGGACGGCGTGCACTGCCGCCTCGCCGGCCTCGAGCCGGAGTCGGCGCTGGCCACCGTGCGCTCGGTGCTGGCGCGCTCGCGGCCCGGCTCGCGGCTGGTCTTCCACCTCGCGGCCGAGGGCTACGCGGGCTTCCCGGAGGCGCTGGTGCCGGTGGCCACCGCCCTGGCGGCGGTGCGTGGCGGCGTCGAGCGCCGCGTCGACCTCGAGCTGATCACCGACGGCAGCGGCCTCGACGAGGCACGGGTGCGTTTCCTCGCCGAGCACGAGGTGCGGGTGCGCCTCACCGCGCCGGAGCTGCCGGCGCTCGACCTGCTGCTCTACCACCTGCCCGAGCGGCTGACGCTGAGCGTGCGCCTCGACACCGGCGACCGCCTGCTCGACCTGTGGCAGGAGGCGCGGGCGCTCGGCGTCCTCCACCTCGACGCGGTGAAGATCACCGACAAGCCGTTCGCCGGCCTGTCGCTGCACGAGTCGGAGCTGCGCCGCTTCCGCCGCGACCTCTTCGAGGTGTGCGACGACACCTTCGCGGCGCTGGAGGCCGGGCGCCAGCCGCGGCCGCTGTTCGAGCCGTTGGCGCGGGTGGTGGCGCGGCACCTGGCGGGGCGGCCGGTGGACTTCGAGCGCCGCCTGCCGAGCTTCCTCGGCGTCGTCGCCCACGGCGAGCTGTTCGCGCTGCCGGCGCACGCCGCTGAGGTGGCGGCCGACGAGGACTTCGAGCCGCAGCCGGGCACTTCGTCGTGCCGCGCCTGCTGGGGCCGCGAGCTGTGCGTGCGCGGCAGCCTGGCCGGCCCGGACGCCGATCCGCAACGGCCGGTGCCGCGGGTCGACCGCTGCGAGTTCTGGCGCGCCGAGGTGGAGGTCGGCCTGCTCTTCTTCCACCGCCTGCAGGAGGCCGACCCGACGCACCTGCTGGGCTTCGCCGACGGCCGCCGCGAGCCGGTGCTCGACCCCGTCGCCCACCTCGGTCTGGAGGACCTGAAGACCTGCTAGCCGGCGCCGCCGCGGCTCAGGGGTGGGTCTCGTCGCAGGCGTCGTTGCCGGCGCCGGCGCCGATCAGCTCGCCGTAGCCCTCGCGGAAGGTGGGGTAGCGCAGCGCGTAGCCCGATTCCCGCAGGCGCTGGTTCGACACCCGCTTGTTGGTGCGCCGCAGCCGCCCCCCCTCGCTCGCCGGCAGCACCGGCGGCGGCTCGAGGCCGAGGCGCTCGGCCAGCCAGCGCAGCACCGCGCAGTCGTCCGCCGGCTCGTCGTCGACCACCAGGTAGAGGTCGTCCGGCGCCTCGAGGGCCAGCAGGTGGGCGAGGGCGCCGGCGGCGTCGTCGCGGTGGATGCGGTTGGTCCACGACGCCTCGCCCTCGACGCAGGCGGCCTCGCCGCGGCGCAGGCGGTGGACCAGCCGCGTGCGGCCGGGCCCGTAGATGCCGCCCAGCCGCGCCACCAGGGCCGGGAAGGGCCCGTCGAGGAAGATCTCCTCCCCCTGCCGCACCACCTGGCCCGAGAAGTGCTCCGCCTCGGCGGGCGACGACTCGTCCACCCACTCGCCGCCGGTCTGCCCGTAGACGCCGGTCGAGGAGGTGAAGACGACGCGCCCCGGCCGCTGCTTCTGGCGCTCGAGCACCGCCAGCAGGTGGCGCGGCCCCTCCTTGTAGGCGCGGCGGTAGGCGGCCTCGTCGAAGCCGTCGGCGGCGGCGCAGTAGACGACGGCGTCGAGGTCCGCGGGCAGGCCGTCGAGGGTGGCGGGGTCGGTGAGGTCGGCCGGCCACGGCTGGACGCCCTCCGGCAGCCCGTTCGGGCGCCGCGACAGGCCCCACACCTCGTGCCCCTCGAAGGCGAGCCGCCGGCCGAGCTCCGCGCCGACGTAGCCGCAGCCGGCCACCAGGACGCGCATCGGATCTCGCTCCATGCCCGGCTCCCCGTACACGAACCGTGCCGGGCCGCCGCGCCGGAGCGGCGACTGGCACGATTCTTCCACCTTTTGGGGTGCACGACCGGGACGCACGCCTGCCATCCCGCGAAGTCGCCGTAGCGCTGGGAGATCGCGCTGGATATCGCTGTGTACATCTGCACCTCATCGACTGATTCGGGAGTAAATCCTCCATGATCCACCTGCTGGTCGCGCGCCCGGCGGAGGCGCGCCCGCTCGTCGAGCGCTACGGCCTGCGCGAGCAGCCGACCAGTGCCTTCCCCCTCTACCGCGGCGACTCGATGGCCCTGGTCGTCTCCGGCGGCGGCAAGACCGCGGCGGCGGCGGCGGCCGGCTGGCTGTTCGCGGCCGCCGGCGGCGTCGTCGACGGCGCCTGGCTCGGCGTCGGCATGGCAGGCCACGCGGAGCTCGAGATCGGCACCGGCCTGCTCGCCCACAAGGTGGTCGACGCGGGCAGCGGCGAGTGCTGGTACCCGCCGATCGTGCTGGAGCACCCGGCGCCGTCGACGACGGTGGTCACCGTCGACCGGCTGGACCAGGACTACGAGGGCGCGCCGCTCTACGACACCGAGGCGGCGGGCTTGTTCGCCGCCGCCGGCCGCTTCGCCACCGCCGAGCTGGTGCACGCGTTCCGCATCGTGGCCGACAACCACGGCGCCACTCTCGGCGACAACTTCGCCGAGGACGTGATGGCGGACCTGGTGGCGAGCAAGCTGGGCCTGCTGGACGGCTGGATCGAGGAGCTGCGGGAGATGTCGGAGCTGGCGAGGCGGGGAGGAGAGGCGGCGTGATCTACATCCAGGACGAGGTGGCCGACCACTGGCGCACGCACGAGATCCTCGCCCGGCTGCCCGACGCGGCGCGCATCCCGTGCAGCGACTGGCGCGAGGTGTTCCGCCGCCCGGGGCAGAACTTCCGCCTGCAGAAGCGGCGGCCGGCGCTGGTGCTCGGCCGGCGCGACGACGCCCTGGTGCAGCCGGCGCCGCCCGGCTGGAGCTTCGGCGCCCGCCGCAACTTCACCTTCGAGCCGATGCTCAACTGCATCTACGACTGCCGCTTCTGCTACCTGCAGGGGCGCTTCCCGTCCGCCGCCTACGTCATCTTCGTCAACTACGAGGACTTCATGACGGCGATCGACGAGACGCTGGCAGCGTCGCCCGGCGAGGACGTCTGGTTCTTCCCCGGCGTCGACTGCGACACGCTGGCGCTCGAGCCGGTGGCGCGGCTGGCGCGCAGCTTCCTGCCCTTCTTCGCCAAGCGGCCGCGCGCCTTCCTCGAGCTGCGCACCAAGAGCACGCAGGTCAAGCAGCTCCTCGACCGCGAGCCGCTGGCCAACTGCGTCATCGCCTTCAGTCTGGCCCCGGCGGACGTCAGCCGCGAGCTCGAGCACCAGACGCCGGCGCTGGAGAACCGGCTGGCGGCGGCGCGGCGCCTGCAGGAGGCGGGTTGGCCGGTGGGCCTGCGCTTCGACCCGCTGCTGTGGCGCGAGGACTGGCAGGAGCAGTACGGCGGCCTCTTCGCGCGCACCTTCGAGGTGCTCGACCCGCAGCGCCTGCACTCCGTCTCCTGCGGCCCCTTCCGGCTGCCGCTCGACCACTGGCAGCGCATCACCCGCCTCTACCCCGACGAGCCGTTCTTCCAGGGGCCGATGGAGGAGCGCGACGGCGCCGTCACCTTCCGCGCCGACCTCGCCGCCGAGGTGCGCGGCTTCTGCCAGGAGCGCCTGCGCGACCTCCTGCCCGAGCGCGCGCTGTTCTTCGAGGCGGCGAGCATCTGAATCACCGCAGGCCGGCGGCGGCGTCGCCGTAGCCGGTGAGCTCCGCGTAGCCGCTGCCGGCGAGCGGCCGGCCGCCGGCGGTGCCGCGCACGGCGACGGCGCCCTCCCAGTAGCGGAACGCGAGGTCGAGCTCCTGGCCGGCGAGCAGAGGCTCGACGTCGAGGTCGAGGCCGGCGGCGGGCAGGCGCAGGCGCCAGCCGGAGGGGTAGACGACGCCGCTCTGCGGGCTGGTCCAGCGGCCGGTGGCCTCGAGGCGGGCGCCGGCGAGGTCGAGGACGCGGAGCTCGGCATTCGCGGAGACCAGCGCCGCGTAGTCGAGGGCGCCGCTCTCGCCACCGCCGCGGATGCGCCAGGCTACGACGTCCCGCCCGTCGTCGAGCTGCAGCGCGAACCAGTCCCAGCCGGTCTGCCCCGCGGCGAGCACGCTGCTCGACCACTCGCGGTCGAGCCACGAGGCGCCCTCGACGCGGAAGGTCTCGCCTTCGACGGTGACGGTGCCGCGGGTGGGCAGGCGCGGGTAGGAGTAGTAGTACGAGGCGTTGCCGGCGCCCGGGCCCTTGCGGGAGAAACCGTCCTCGCCGTGGAGGACGCGGCCCTTGCCGGCGCCGAGGACGAGGTCGAGGGAGGCCTGGCCGGCTCCGGCGGCCAGGCGGAGCGGGAAGACGCCGGGTTCGCGCTGGGCGCCGAACGGATCAGCGAAGGGGGGTGAGTCGGTGGTCGGGCGCTGGTCGCGGGCCCGGCCGTCGTCGCCTTGGCCGTCGGAAGGCACCGCCGCCGCCTGCCAGCTCTCCACCCACACCCGGAAGGGCTCCGCTTCCGCCCCGGCCAGCCCGAGCGCGCCGCGGCTGAAGCGCTCGGCGGCGACGAAGCGCTTGCCCGCCACGTCGGTGACCGCGAAGTGCGCCATGTACACCTGCCGCGTCGCCCACGCCGAGCGCCGCCTTCCCGGCTCCTCCGCCCCGTCCTCCCCAGACTCCCCTTCGTCGATCTGTTCGCTGTTCTCGCTCGCCGGCGCCACCGCCGTCCGGAAGAACGTGAGCTGGTATCCGAAGCGCCGCCCCTCGGCAGTAGCCAGGTTGCCGGTGAAGTACCACCACTCGGTCCTGAAGTCCGGGTGCGGCCCGTGGTCGGCGGGGAAGGTCAGCTCGCGCCCCGCGGTAGCCTGCGGGTAGCCCTCGCCCGACTCGCCGCCGAGGGTCTCCGCCACGGTTAGGCGGGCGCCGAGCTCCCGGTGCTCCTCGCCGCCGCAGGCCATGGCGACGAGGACGAGGAGCCCGCCCTTCGACAGGCTCAGGGCTCGCCGGTGGAGGGGCGTCGGCACTCTCACTCCTCCCGTAGCGCCGCGGCCGACGGCGTGCGGCTCATCCGCCAGGCGGGGTAGAGGCCGGCGACCAGGGCCGCCGCCAGGGCGAGCAGCAGCGCCTCGCCGAGGATGGCCGGGTCGACCGCCATCTGCAGCGTCCAGCCGAAGGAGCGGCGGTTGACGACGTGGATCATCACCGCCGCGAGCACCAGCCCCACCGGCAGCGACAGCAGACCCGCGGCGAGGCCCATGAGGCCGGTCTGCGAGATCACCAGCCGCCACACCTGGCGCGGCGTCATGCCGGCTGCGCGCAGCACGCCGAGCTCGCGGGCGCGCTCGAGCTGCAGAGCCATCAGCGCGCTGACGACGCCGATGAAAGCCACCAGCGCGGCGAGCAGGCGCAGCACGCCGGTGATGACGAAGGTGCGGTCGAAGACCTCCAGCGACGCCTCGCGCAGGGCGCGGCTGGACTGGAAGAGCAGCGCGCGGTCGTCTCCCGCGGCGGCGCGCAGGCCGGGGACCACCGCAGCGGCGGTGGCGCCGGGCGCCAGGGTGATCGACAGCCCGGAGAGCGCGCGGTCGTCCCACACCCGCTCGAAGACGCGGCGCGAGACCAGCGCGACGCCGCGATCGGAGGCGTAGGAGGCGTAGACGGCGGCGACCGGGAAGCCGCGCACGCCGGCGGGGGTGGGCAACAGGACGCGGTCGCCGACGGACAGCTCGCGGTGCCAGGCGTAGGGCTCGGAGACGATCAGGCCGCCGGCGGCGAAGCTGCGCCACGCCGCGTCGCGGTCGCCCTCGACGATCTCCAGGTCGTCGAGGCCGGCGCGGTCGAGCTCGATCGCCACCAGCCGCGTCGGCTCGTCGTCGCCGGCGGCGAGCTCGGCGCGGCGCACGGTGTGGACGCCGGCGACGCCTGGCACGGCGGCGAAGCGGGCCTCCAGCGCCGGCGGCAGCGGCGCGGCGCCGAAAGCCGCCGCCCCGCCCGCGGCGCCGGCGGGGGAGACGTAGACGTCGGCGGAGAGGGCGTCGCCCAGCCAGCGCTCGACGGTGCCGCGGAAGCTGTCGACCATCACCCCGACGCCCACCGTCACCGATACCGCGACGGCGAGCGTCGCGATGGCAACCCCGGTGCGCGACAGCGAGGCGACGACGCCGCGCGCCGCCATCCTGCCGAAGACGCCGAAGAGGCGCCCGGCCACCGGCCGCAGCAGCCGCATCAGGCCCACGGTGGCGAGCGGCGCCAGCAGCGCGAAGCCGACGAGGACGGCGAAGAGGCCGGCGAAGGCGGGGAGCAGGGCGCGGGTGGGGAGCAGGAGGAAGACGGCACCTGTCGCGAGCAGGACACAGGCGCCGGCGGAGAGGCGCGGCA
Organism: uncultured Thermoanaerobaculia bacterium; assembly: GCA_964557755.1. GTDB lineage: Bacteria > Acidobacteriota > Thermoanaerobaculia > Multivoradales > JBCCEF01 > CAZLBJ01. The sequence goes on along the minus strand of CAZLBJ010000127.1, from coordinate 2,095 downwards.
GGGCGCGGCGCAGGCCGCCCTCCAGGTGCGAGCGGGTCAGCGCGGCGCGCGGCGGCACCGCCGTCGCCTCCCACGCCGGCACCGCGGCGGCCGCCAGGGTGGCGGCGACGCCGAGCAGCGCCCCCTTGGCCAGCGCCGCCGGCGCCACCGCCAGCTCGCGCACCGAGACCACGAAGTAGAGGTCGTTGAGCGTGCGGGTGACGAGGTCGACCATGCCGCGGCCGAGCAGCACGCCGAGCGCGAGGCCCGCCGCCGTCCCCATCACCGCCAGCGCCGCCGCCTCGCCGAGGACCAGCGCGAACACCTGCCGCCGCGTCACCCCGAGGGCGCGCAGCGTGCCGAAGAGCGCTCGCCGCTGCACCACCGAGAAGGTCACCGCGTTGTAGATCAGGAACAGGCCGCAGAGCAGGGCGAGGAGCGACAGGCCGGTGAGGTTGAGGCGGAAGGCGCGGGTCATCTCGCGTGCCGTGCGCTGGCGGGCGCCGGCTTCAGCGAGGAGGACGCCGGACGGCAGCGCGGCGCGCAGGAGGTCGGGACCGGCGCCCGGCGGCAGGATCAGGTCGACGTGCGACAGCCGCCCCGCCATGCCGAGCAGCTCCTGCGTCGCGCCGACGTCGAGCACCGCGAGGTCGGCGAGCGCCTGGCGCGACAGCGCGTCGCTCGGCTCCAGGACGCCGAGCACGGTGAGCCGGGCGCGGGAGGCGGCGAGCTCGACCGCCAGCTCGCCGCCGGGGGCGACGCCGAGCTCGCGCGCCGTCTCCGCCGCCAGCAGCACCGCCCGCGGGCGGGTCAGGAAGGCGCCGAGGTCGACGCCCGGCAGCGCCCGCCCGGCGCCGCCGCCGAGGCCGCCCAGCCACGGCCGGAACGGTGCCTCCGACAGCGGGTCGACACCGAGCAGGCGCAGCACGCGCCCGCCCTCCGCCGTGTCCACCGTCGCGTAGCCCTCGACCACCGGCGCCGCGCGCTCGACGCCGAGGTCGACGACGAGCCGGCGGAACACCGCTTCGTCGAGCCCGCCGGGGCCGCCGGTGAGGCGGTGGGTGGCACGGCCGGTGACGCTCTCGGTGGACAGCTCGAAGGCGCGCGCGGCGCTGGCGTTCGCGAGGTCGATCGACACCACCACCGCCACGCCGAGGGCGACGCCCGCCACCGCCAGGGCGAGTTGGCCGGGGTGGCGCAGCAGCCAGCGCAGGCTGGCGCGCGCCAGGATCGGCACCGGCGGTCGCGGCATGGGCGGTCAGTCCGCGTCCGCCGCCGCCACGCCCAACTCGGCCGGCGTGCGCTCGACCAGCCGGCGGTCCTCGATGCGCAGGATGCGGTCCGCCAGCCCCATCACGCGGCGGCTGTGGGTGACCATCAGCAGCGTCTTGCCGGCGCGGCGAGTGAGGCGGTCGAGGAGGTCGAGCACGGCGAGGCCGGTCTCGAGGTCGAGGTTGCCGGTGGGCTCGTCGGCGAGCACCAGCAGCGGGTCGTGGGCGAGGGCGCGCGCCACCGCCACGCGCTGCTGCTCGCCGCCGGACAGGCGGTCGGGGAAGGCGCCGGCGCGGTCGGCGAGCCCGACCTCGGCGAGGAGATCGCGCGCCCGCTCGCGGTCCGCCGGCGCCACCGCGCCGCGCAGCTCGAGCGGCAGCAGCAGGTTCTCCTCGACGGTCAGGGTGGGGACCAGGTTGAAGAACTGGAAGACGAAGCCGATCGCGTCGCGGCGGAAGAGTGTGCGCTCGCGCTCGCGCATGGCGCCGAGGTCGCGGCCGGCGACCAGCACCCGCCCCGCGTCCGGCGGGTCGATGCCGGAGACCAGGTTGAGCAGCGTCGACTTGCCGGAGCCGCTACGCCCGAGCAGCACCACCAGCTCGCCCTCGCCGATGATGGCGTCCGCCCCCTCGAGCACCACCCGCCGCCGCCCGCCCTCCTGGTACCCCTTGCCGACGCCGCGCAGCTCGACCAGCGGCTGCGGGGCTACCACGGATGCTTCGGCGGCTGGATGCCGGGGTCGAGGCCGGCGCACTCGCGCAGCGCCGCCTCGACGTACCTGCCGACCACCGCGCCGCGCCACTGCGCCTGGAAGTCGGTGTTGTCCATCGGCGTGGCGTCGCGG
>CAZLBJ010000126.1:0-6393 GCA_964557755.1 uncultured Thermoanaerobaculia bacterium | reverse complement strand
CCGGAGGTGCGCGCCCGCACCGACAAGCTCGACGCGGTGGGCAACACCACGGCGGCGATCGGCAAGGGCTTCGCCATCGGCTCGGCGGCGCTCACCGCCTTGGCTCTGTTCGCCGCTTTCAAGACCACGGTGGGGCTCGAGATCCTCGACCTCTCCCAGCCGACGGTGATGGGCGGCCTGTTCATCGGTGCCATGATGCCGTTCCTGTTCAGCTCGATGGCGATGCGGGCGGTCGGGCGCGCGGCGTTCAAGATGATCGAGGAGGTGCGCCGCCAGTTCGCCACCATCCCCGGGCTGCGCGAGGGCCGGCCGGAGGCGCAGGCGGACTACGCGCGCTGCGTCGACATCTCGACGGCGGCGGCGATCCGCGAGATGGTGGTGCCGGGGCTGATGGCGGTGCTGGTGCCGGTGGCCGTCGGCTTCTACTCGGTGGAGGCGCTCGGCGGTCTGCTCGCCGGGGTGACCTCTTCCGGCGTCATGCTCGCCATCTTCATGGCCAACGCCGGCGGCGCCTGGGACAACGCCAAGAAGTACATCGAGGGCGGCGCCCACGGCGGCAAGGGCTCCGACGCTCACAAGGCGGCGGTGGTCGGCGACACGGTGGGCGACCCGTTCAAGGACACCGCCGGACCGAGCCTGAACATCCTGATCAAGCTGATGTCGGTGGTGGCGCTGGTGATCGCGCCGTTCCTGATCTGACGCCTCAGGCGCCCGGCCGCCGCGCCGCGGCGAGCAGGGCGATGCGTTCGCAGAGCTCTTCGAAGCCGATCCCCATCACCGCCGCCGATTGCGGCAGCAGGCTGGTGGCGGTGAAGCCGGGCAGCGTGTTGACCTCCAGCACGTACGGCTCGCCGCCGGCGTCGAGACGGAAGTCGACGCGGGAGAAGTCCCGCAGGCGCAGGGTGCGGTGGACCGCCAGGGCGAGCTCCCGCAGGCGGTCCGCCAGCGCCTCGGGGACGTCCGCCGGGAAGATCTCCTCGGCGGCGCCCGGCGTGTACTTGGCCTTGTAGTCGAAGACGCCGCTGGCGGTGACGATCTCGCCCACCGCCAGCGCGCGGTCCTCGAGCACGCCGACGGTCAGCTCGCGGCCGGCGAGGAAGGCCTCGACCATCAGCTCCGGGTGCTCGGCGAGCGCCTCCCCCGCCGCGGCGGCCAGTCCCTCCCAGCAGCACGCCTTGGCGAGGCCGACGCTCGAGCCGCCGGCGACCGGCTTGACCATCAGCGGCCAGCCGAGCGCGTCGGCCTCCGCGCGCGGCAGCGGCCAGCGGCCCCACGGGGCGACCGGCAGGCCGGCGTCGCGGCACAGCCGCTTGGTGACGTCCTTGTCCATCGCCATGGCGCTGCCGAGGACGCCGCTGCCGGTGTAGTGGGGGAGGCCGGCGAGCTCGAGCAGCGCCTGCACCACGCCGTCCTCGCCCTGCTCGCCGTGCAGCACCAGGAAGATCGCCTCCGCGTCGCGCACCTCCGGCAGGGTGGCGAGGCGCGGCCCGAGCCCGCGGGCGCGCAGCTCGGCCAGCTCGGCGGCGCTCGGCGGCGCCTCGCCGACCGCGTCGCCAAGGCGGCGCTCCTCCTCGTCCGGCGGCAGCACGCCGGAGGCGGTGTCGACCACCTGCACCCGGTGGCCGCGCGAGCGCAGCGCCGCCGCCACCTGGCGGGCGCCGGCGAGGGCGACGTGGCGCTCGGGGTTCGAGCCGCCGGTGATCAGTGCGATGTCGGTCATCTGGATCGGAACCTCCCGAGGTCGTCCCGGTGCCCGGGGTGCAAGAGCCGCGCCCCGGATGGACGGGGCCGCGGCTTGGCAAGCGGCCGCGGGGACGGTATGATACCCGTCCGCGTCGCGGCCCGGTGAGGCCGCGGGCGACCCCAAGCCTCTCTGTTCCGGCCACCAGCGCCGGGACCCAACGACCGGAGGGAGGACCTTCCGAAGTGCGTACCTACGAGCTGATGTACATCCTGGACCCGCGTGTGTCCGACGAGGAGGAGACGTCCATCCAGACGGACGTCAAGAACCTCCTCACCGCCAACGGCGGCGAGGTCGTGCGCGAGGAGGCCTGGGGCCGGCGCAAGCTGGCCTACGAGATCGACAAGCTGAAGGAGGGCAAGTACACCCTCCTCTATCTGTCCGGCGCGCCCGAGGAGCTGAACATCCGGGAGGTCGAGCTGCGCATGCGCCAGAACGACAACGTCCTGCGCTACCTCACCGTGCGCACCGACGAGGACTACAAGCGGGCCGGCATGCCGCTGCCCACCGAGGCGCCGCCGGAGAGCGAGACGGCCGCCGCCGAGGGCGAGGCCGCCGCCGAGGGCGAGGGCGCCGCCGAGACCGGCAAGACGGAGGAGGCCTGAGATGCCGCCGCGTGGCAAGCGAGTGTTCTTCCGGCGGCGCAAGGTCTGTAAGTTCTGCGCCGACCACATCGAGTACATCGACTACAAAGACGTCAAGCTCCTGCAGCAGTTCGTGCCCGAGCGGGCGAAGATCCTGCCGCGCCGCATCTCCGGCACCTGCGCCCGCCACCAGCGGATCCTCCAGCAGGCCATCAAGCGCGCGCGCCACGTGGCGCTGCTGCCCTTCGTGACGGATTAGGAGGCCGGCGATGCGAGTGATCCTGCTGAAAGACCACCGCCACCTCGGCCGCCGCGGCGACGAGGTCGAGGTCAAGCCCGGCTTCGGGCGCAACTTCCTGCTGCCGCAGGGCCTGGCGCTGCTCGCCAACGACGCCAACCGCAAGCACTTCGAGGCGATGCGCGCGAAGATCGAGGCGCTGCACGTCCAGGAGCGCGACGAGGCGCAGACGATCGCCGACCAGCTCGAGGGCACGCGGCTCGAGGTCGTCAAGAAGGCGGGCGAGACCGGCACCCTGTTCGGCTCCGTCACCGCCACCGAGATCGCCGACGAGCTGGCGAAGAAGGGCATCGAGGTGGACCGCCGCCGCATCGACCTCGAGGGCGGCATCAAGACCATCGGCGACCACGAGGTGCGTATCCTCCTGCACTCCGAGGTCACGGTGGAGATCATGGTCACCGTCCTGCCGGAGGAGTAGGCGGGCGGGGACCGGCCCCACCCGGACGCATCCCGAAGGCCGGGTCCGCCGCGAGGCGGGTCCGGCCTTCGTCATAGTAAGGTCCGAGCCTGATGAGCGAGCCCCCGGAGCAGCCGCGCTCGGTAGAGCGCTTCCTCGGCGACCCGACGCGCGACGTCGGCGACTGGACGTGGCTGTGGGAGCGCGACGTGCCGTTCCCGGTGACCAGCCACCGCGGCGGCCTCGCCGGCCGGCTGCTGACGGCGCTCAAGAAGCTCCTGCGGCCGCTGGTCAAGCTGCCGCTCGGCGACCTCCACGACCGCCAGCGCGTCTTCAACCTGGTCGTCCTCGAGCACCTCGAGCGGCTGGAGACGCTGCGCCGCCAGCAGGCGGAGCGCGTCGAGGCGCTCGACGCCTTCGTGCGCGAGGCGCTGGAGGAGGCGCTGGCCCACAACGACGCCCTCTACGCCCGCGCCGACCAGAAGCTCGACCGCTACCGCGCCGAGGCGCACGACCTCACCGCCACCCTCGGCGCCGCCCTGGCGGCGCTGGAGCCGGGTGCCAAGTCCCGGCAGGCGGCCGGCGGCGACGGCGCCGCCGTGGCCCTGGCGGGCGCCCTCGACGAGCGTGCCTACCTCGAGCTCGAGCGCCGCTACCGCGGCAGCGAAGAGGACGTGGTGCAGCGCTTGGAGGTCTACCTGCCGTACCTGCGCGAGGCGCCGCGGGGACTGCCGGTGCTCGACCTCGGCTGCGGCCGCGGCGAGGCGCTGGCGCTGCTCGCCGGCGCCGGCATCCCGGCGCGCGGCGTCGACGCCAACGCGCGCATGGTGGCGCGCTGCCGCGAGCGCGGCCTGGAGGCCGAGGAGGGCGACCTCTTCGCGGTGCTCGCCGCCGCGGAGGAGGGGAGCCTGGCCGGCGTCGTCTCCTTCCACGTCGTCGAGCACCTGCCGCCGGCGGCGGTCGACCGCCTGGTGCGCCTCGCCTGGCGCGCGCTGGCGCCGGGCGGCGTGCTGGTGCTGGAGACCCCGAACCCGCTGTCGGTGGTGGTGGCGGCGCGCAGTTTCTGGCTCGACCCGACGCACGTCCGCCCGGTGCACCCGGACACCCTGCGCCTGCTCTTCGAGCTCGCCGGCTTCGACGGCATCGAGCACGTCGAGCTGCGCCCCTACCCGCCGCACGAGCGGCTGCCGGAGCTAGACCTCGCCGCCCTGCCGGCGTCGCAGCGCGAGCTGGCGGACCGCGTCAACCGCCTGCGCGACCGCCTCGACGAGCTGCTCTTCGGCTACCAGGACTACGCCCTGGTCGGCCGCAAGCGCGCCTGAGGCCGCCGGGGGACGCGGACGTGGCCCGCCGCCGCGACGACGACGGGGCGCCCGAGGTCGGCGCCGGCCCGCACCCGCGGCCGTGGCCGGACGACCCGCGCCTCGACCCCGAGCTGCTGGCCGCCGGCGACCGCCGCAACGTCCTCGACCGCTACCGCTACTGGCTCGTCGAGGCGATCCGCGCCGACCTCGACGCCCGCCGCCACCCCTTCCACGTCGCCGTGGAGAACTGGTTCCACGATCCCAACATCGGCTCCGTGGTGCGCAACGCCAACGCCTTCCTGGCGGCGGCGGTGCACGTGGTGGGGGAGCGGCGCTGGAACCGCCGCGGCGCGATGATGACCGAGGTCTACCAGCACGTCCGCCACCACCCGGACCTCGACGCCCTCGCCGCCTTCGCCGCCGGCGAGGGGCTGCCGATCCTCGGCGTCGACAACGCGCCGGGCGCCGAGCCGCTGTGGGACGCCGAGCTGCCGCGGCGCTGCGTGCTGCTGTTCGGCCAGGAGGGCCCGGGCCTCTCGCCCCGGGCGCGCGAGCTGGTCTCGGCCGTCGTCGCCATCCCGCAGTACGGCTCCACCCGCTCGATCAACGCCGGCGCCGCCTCGGCGGTGGTGATGGCCGAGTGGTGCCGCCGGCATGCGGGGGGCGGGGTGACTTCGCCGGAGTAGGAAGGACTTCAACGTCAACTTCGGGGGGAGGGGCGGTGTTGGCGGGGTGGAGTGGGTCCCCGGGCAGGGAACAGCGCGCTACTGCTCGGACTCCGGAGGGGGGCGCGCTTCGGCTTCCGCGGGCCGCCACCGGCCGAGGACGCCGGCGGCTCTTGCCCTTGGCCCGCTCCAGACGTCCCTGCCCGGGGACCCACTCCACCCCGGAGACCGGCGGTGGCCCCGCAGGAGGAATGCGGGCGTTGGTGGCGGCGAGGCAGGGGCAGAAATTCAGTCTCAGCCACCATGGTCGAGGTCAACCCCAGTGATTTTCCCCTTGCTGATCTGTTCGGACCATTCCACCGACGAGCCCTGAAGTGTCGAAGGGCGGGGTGGAGTAACCTGCTCCGAATGTCGCGGGATTGGCGGATCTGGATCGATACCGGGGGGACGTTCACGGATTGCGTGGCCGTGGATCCGGAGGGGGAGGTGCGGCGGGCGAAGGTCTTGTCTTCCTCGGCGCTGCGGGGGCGGGTGCGGGCGGCGGTGGGGGCGCGGGTGCGGGTGGAGGCGGGGTGGGAGGTGGGGGAGAGGTTCTTCGACGGATGCACCTTCCATTTTCTCGGCGACGAGGGGGAAGGTGTCGGCATCCTGGGGTGGGATCGGGAGGCCGGGGAGCTGCGGTTGGCGGCGGCGGTGGCTGCGGGGGATCGGTTCGAGATCCGGTCGCCGGAGGAGGCTCCGGTGCTGGCGGCTCGGTTGGTGACGGGGGCGGGGCACGGGGAGGCGCTGCCGCCGATGGCGCTGCGGCTGGCGACGACGCGGGGGACGAACGCGCTGCTCGAGCGGCGGGGGGCGGCGGTGGGGCTGTTCGTGACGCGGGGGTTCGCGGACCTGCTGGAGATCGGGACGCAGCAGCGGCCGGAGCTGTTCGCGCTGGAGGTGGTGAAGCCGGCGCCGCTCTACCGGCGGGTGGTCGAGGTAGACGAGCGGCTAGACGCCGAAGGACGGGTGCTGCGGGAGCCGGACCTCGATGCGGTCGCAGCGGCGGCGCGGGAGCTGCTGGCCGACGGCCTCGAGACGGCGGCGGTGGCGCTGCTGCACAGCTACGCGGAGCCGGCGCACGAGCGGGCGGTGGCGGCGGTGCTGCGGGAGGCCGGGTTCGCGGAGGTGGCGGAGTCCGCCGCGCTGGCGCCGCTCATCAAGGTGCTGCCGCGGGCCGAGACGGCGGTGGTGGAAGCGTACCTGGCGCCGGTGCTCGGCGCCTACCTCGATGGCGTCGCCGCCGCGCTGCCGCCGCGGGGCGCCTCGCTGCACGTCATGACCAGCGCCGGGGGTCTGGTGCGCCGCGAAGGGTTCCGCGCCAAGGACAGCCTGCTCTCCGGCCCCGCCGGCGGCGTGGCGGGG
>CAZLBJ010000125.1:0-7302 GCA_964557755.1 uncultured Thermoanaerobaculia bacterium | reverse complement strand
CGCCGAGCGCCGGGACGGCCTCGAGCTGGCCAGCGACGGCGGCCTGCCGGACGGCCTCGACGCCGCCGTGCCCGCCGAGGCCGCGGCCGGCCTCGCGCTGCTCGCCGTCTCCGGCCCGGGCGGACCGCTCGAGCGGCAGGGCGGCGACCTCCTCGCCGAGGTCACCGGTGCGCCGCGCGGCGCCGGCGGCGCAGGCCCCGATGGCGGCGAGCCGGCGGGTGCGGCCGCCGGGGCGGGGCCGGCCTCCGCCGACGACCGCGGCGCCTTCGCCCTGTTCCCGGGCGGCGCGGCGGGCAACGGCCTGCTCGGCCTGCTCGACTCGCTGCCGGGTGCCGCCGTCTGGTACCGCCCCGGCGGCGAGCGCTTCCGGCTGCCGGCCGAGCGCCTGCTCAGCCGCTCGCGCCTGGCCGACCGCGGCGACGGCAGCGGCTGGGCGATGGTAGCCACCGGCCGGGACGCCGCGGCCGCCGCCGAGCCGCTGTCGCCGCTCGTCGAGCGCCTGTCGCGGCACGCCGCGCTGGCGCTGCTGGTCGACCCCGGCGCGGCGCTCGCCGCCGTCGACCGGGTGGCCGAGGTGCTCGACGTCGTGCCCCTGGTCGACGACGACGAGGTGCGGCGCTGGCGCGACTGGCGCACCGTCCTCGCCCCCCTCGCCGCCTACGACCGCCTGACCCTGGTCAGCGTCGCCGAGGGCGCCCGCGAAGGCGCCCTGAGGCTGCGCCTGGAGCGCTCTGGAGGTTGACAGGACAGGCGGTTTCGCGTACATTCATCGTTCGGCCCGCCGGTTGGCGAGCCGCCTTTGCCGCTACTCCGACGCCGGACCGCCCGACGATGCGCATCTCCCTCGATCAGGTCCGCCGTGAGCCCGTCTCGTGGGACGAGGAGGTGCGGGTGCGCGCCGAAGAGCTCGGCCGCGAGGAGGTGGTGGAGCTGTCGCCGGTGCGCTGGCGGGGCCGCGTGTCGCGGGCGGAGGTCGACGAGGAGGAGGGGTTCTACCTCTCCGCCCACCTCTCCTACGAGCAGGGGCTGGCCTGCCAGCGCTGCCTCGAGCCGGTGCGCCAGCCGGTGGCGGCGGAGGTCCGGCTGCTGCTGGTGCGCGACGCGCCGCAGCCGATGGAGGGCGACCACCAGCTCGACGAGGAGGACCTCGGCATCGTCCACCTCGAGAGCGACGCCTTCGACACGCGCCCGCTGCTGCTCGAGCAGATGCAGCTAGCGGTGCCGATGAGGTCGCTGTGCAGGGAGGACTGCAAGGGGCTGTGCCCCCATTGCGGCACCAACCTGAACCGCGGCCGGTGCGACTGTGAAGACGACTGGGTGGACCCGCGCTGGGCCACCCTGGCGAAGCTCAAAGAGCCGAGCTGAGCCGCGACCGAGACGAAGGACCGAGAGAGACCGGAACCGGGAAGGACCGACATCATGCCGAATCCGAAGCGACGTACCTCCAAGGCCCGCCGGGACCGGCGACGCGCCCACGACGCCCTCCAGCCGCCCGCCACCTCGACCTGCCCCGAGTGCGGCGAGGTGAAGATGCCGCACCGCGCCTGCGGTCACTGCGGCCAATACCGCGGCCGCGAGGTGATGGAGCCGAAGGAGACCTTCTGAGGCTCCGGGCGGCCGGCGGCGCGGCACGCATCGCGCCGCCGCGCCTCTGCTAACATCCTGATCCCTCCCCGCGGCCGGCACGCCTGCCGGCCCGGGGTCCCCGCATGCTCATCGCCGTCGACGCCATGGGTGGAGACCACGCCCCCCGCGCCCCCGTGGAGGGAGCGCGGCGGGCCGCCGTGGAGGACGGCACCCGCATCCTGCTGGTCGGTGACCGGCGGGTGATCGGGGACGAGCTGTCCCGCTTCCGCGACGTCGCCGGCATCGAGGTGGTGCACGCCGAGGAGACGGTGGGCATGGACGAGCCCGCCGTCACCCCCATCCGCCACAAGCGCCGCTCGTCGGTCCGCGTGTGCGCCGAACTGGTACGCGAGGGGCGCGCCCACGCCATGGTCACCGCCGGCAACACCGGCGCCGCGATGATCGCCGCCAAGATGGTCATCGGCACCATCCCCGGCGTCGACCGCCCGGCGCTCGCCGCCGTGGTGCCCAACGCCGAGGCGCGCACCGTGCTCCTCGACGTCGGCGCCAACGTCGACTCCAAGCCCGCCCACCTGCGCCAGTTCGCCGTCATGGGCCACTTCTACGCCCAGGAGGTGATCGGCACCCGCGCGCCGCGCATCGGCCTGCTGTCGATCGGCGAGGAGGCGTCGAAGGGCACCGACGTCACCCGCGAGGTGTTCAAGGTGCTGAAGACCACCGGCCTCAACTTCGTCGGCAACGTCGAGGGGCGCGACGTCTTCAACGGCGCCTGCGACGTGGTGGTGTGCGACGGCTTCGTCGGCAACGTGCTGCTCAAGGGCGCCGAGGCGCTGGCGCTGGTGCTCGGCCGCATGCTGCGCGAGGAGCTCGCCCACTCGACGCGCACCCGCCTCGGCTACCTCGCCGCCAAGCCGGCCTTCGACGCCCTGCGCCGGCGCACCGACTACCGCGAGTACGGCGCCGCGCCGCTGCTGGGCGTCGACGGCGGCTGCTTCATCGGCCACGGCCGCTCGAACGCCAAGGCGATGCACAGCTCGATCCGCCGCGCCGCCGAGTTCGTCACCGCCGACCTGGCGGCGAAGATCCGCGACAAGGTCGCCGAGCTGCACGCCGAAGAGATGCGCCTGCTCGGCCGCGCCGAGGCGGTACCCTAGGGCCGGGAGGGAGATCGATGACCAGGATCGCGTACGTGTTCCCCGGCCAGGGGGCGCAGAAGGTGGGGATGGGCCGCGAGTGGGCGGAGCGCTCGGCCGCCGCCCGGCGCACCTTCGAGGAGGCCGACGCGGCGCTCGGCGAGCCCTTGACCCAGCTGTGCTGGGAGGGCCCGGAGGAGGAGCTGGGGCTGACCGCCAACACCCAGCCGGCGATCCTCACCGCCTCGGTGGCGGTGCTGCGCGGTCTCGAGGAGGAGGCCGCGGAGCAAGGTTGGGACGTCGCGCCCGTCGCGGTGGCCGGCCACAGCCTCGGCGAGTACAGCGCCCTGGTCGCCGCCGGCGCCCTCGACTTCGCCGAGGCGGTCGTCCTGGTGCGCCGCCGCGGCGAGCTGATGCAGCGCGCGGTGCCGGCCGGCGTCGGCGCCATGGCCGCCATCCTGGCGATGAGCGCCGAGGACGTGGCGGCGGTGGTCGACGCGGTGGCCGCCGGCGCGGCGACCGGGGCCGATCGCGGCGAGGTGGTCGCCGTCGCCAACTACAACGCGCCGGGGCAGACGGTGATCGCCGGCCACGCAGGCGCCGTCGAGCGCGCCTGCGAGCTGGCGCGCCAGCGCGGCGCCAGGAAGGCGACGCGGCTCGACGTCTCCGCCCCCTTCCACTCGCCGCTGATGGCGCCGGCGCGCGAGGGGATGGCGCCGCACCTCGCCGCCGCCGCCCTCGCCGACCCGCGCGTGCCGGTGGTGGTCAATGCCGACGCCGCGCCGGTGACGACGGCCGAGGCGGCGCGCGACGCCCTGGTGCGCCAGATCGACGGCCCGGTGCGCTGGGTCGAGTCGGTCGAGCACATGGAACGCGCCATGGGCGTCGGCCTCTTCCTCGAGGTCGGCCCGGGGACGGTGCTCACCGGCATGGTCAAGCGCATCGTCGGCGACGCCCGCACCCTGGCGCTGGGCGAGCCCAGGAACCTGGACAAGCTGCGCGAGCTGCTCGCCGCCGGCTGAGGCCGGCGCCGGGGCCGCACGAAAGGAGCCGAGAGAGCATGTTTCGACTGGACGGGAAGACCGCGCTGGTGACCGGCGCCTCGCAGGGGATCGGCGAGGCGGTGGCGCGGACGCTGGCGGCGCAGGGGGCGCGGGTGGTGCTCGCCGCGCGCTCGGCCGGCAAGCTCGAGCGCGTCGCCGGCGAGATCGCCGAGGCCGGCGGCGAGGCGGCGGTGCTCGAGCTCGACGTGGCGCAGGCGGAGGCGGTGGACGCGCGGCTGGCGACGCTCGAGCCGCCGTTCGCCGACGTCGACGTGCTGGTCAACAACGCCGGCATCACCGCCGACAATCTGCTGGCGCGCATGAGCCTCGCCGACTGGAACCGCGTGCTGGAGACCAACCTCACGGGCGCCTTCGTGCTCACCAAGGCGGTGCTGCGCGGCATGATGCGCCGCCGCTGGGGGCGCGTCGTCAACGTCTCGTCGGTGGTCGGCCTGATGGGCAACGCAGGGCAGGCCAACTACGCCGCCTCGAAGGCGGGCCTGGTGGGCTTCACCAAGTCGCTGGCGCGCGAGCTGGGCAGCCGCAACATCACCGTCAACGTGGTGGCGCCGGGCTACGTCCAGACCGCCATGACCGAGGCCCTGGGCGAGAGCGCCCGCGACGAGCTGGTGCGCTCGATCGCGCTGCGCCGCCTCGGCACGGTGGACGACGTCGCCGCCGCCGTCGTCTACCTGGCCAGCGAGGAGGCCGGCTACGTCACCGGCACCGTGCTCAACGTCTCCGGCGGCATGTACATCTGATCGCCGCGCCGCCGGGCTCGCCCCACGGGGCGGGCTCCGCGGTACAATCGACCGGCCCGCCGGGGGCCTGGGGCACTCCCCGACGCCTGTACGCCATCGCCGATGTGCTAGAAACCGCGGGTCCGAACGAATGAACTCAGCGAAGGAGGGACGCATCGTGTCTACCGCAGACAAGGTCAAGAGCATCATCGTCGAGCAGCTCGGGGTCGACGAGGAGGAGGTCACCATGGAGGCCAGCTTCACCGACGACCTGGGCGCCGACTCCCTGGACATCGTCGAGCTGGTGATGGCGTTCGAGGAGGAGTTCGGCATCGAGATCCCCGACGAGGACGCCGAGAAGATCGCCACCGTCAACGACGCCGTCGGCTACATCGACCAGCACGCCGACGAGTCGAACTGAGCCGCCCGCGGACCCCACCCGAGCCCCCTCCGTCTTGACCTCCCACTCCCGCCGCCGCGTCGCGGTCACCGGCATCGGCCTGGTGTCGCCGCTCGGCATCGGCACCGGCGCCACCTGGGACGGCCTGATGGCCGGCCGCAGCGGCATCGGCCGCATCACCCACTTCGACACCGCCGACTACCCGGCGAAGATCGCCGGCGAGGTGCAGGGCTTCGACCCCGCCGACTACGTGGAGAAGAAGGAGGTCAAGAAGAGCGACCTCTTCATCCACTACGCCATCGCCGCCTCCCGGTTCGCCATGGAGGACTCCGGCCTGGTGGTCGACGAGGGCAACGCCGAGCGGGTGGGGGTGCTGATCGGCTCCGGCATCGGCGGCCTGCCGCTGATCGAGCAGATGGCCGAGACGCTGCGCGAGAAGGGCCCGTCGCGGGTGTCGCCCTTCTTCATCCCCGGGCTGATCGTCAACATGGCGGCGGGGCAGGTGTCGATCCGCTACGGCGCCCGCGGCCCCAACTCCGCCCCCTGCACCGCCTGCACGACCGGCCTCCACGCGGTGGGCGACGCCTTCCGGCTGATCCAGATCGGCGCCGCCGACGCGATGATCGCCGGCGGCGCCGAGGCGGTGATCTCGCCGCTGGCGGTGGCCGGCTTCTCGGCCATGCGCGCGCTGTCGACGCGCAACGACGAGCCGGAGAAGGCGTCGCGGCCGTGGGACAAGGACCGCGACGGCTTCGTCATCGGCGAGGGCGCCGGCATCGTGGTGCTCGAGGACCTCGACTCGGCGCGGCGCCGCGGCGCGACGGTCTACGCCGAGATCGTCGGCTACGGCATGGGCGCTGACGCCTACCACATCTCGGCCCCGGATCCGGAAGGGGGCGGGGCGGCGCGGGTGATGGAGGTGGCGCTGCGCGACGCCGGTCTGCCGGCCGAGAGCGTCGGCTACGTCAACGCCCACGGCACCTCGACCCTGCTCGGCGACCTCGCCGAGGTGCGGGCGATCAAGCGGGTCTTCGGCGACCACGCCTACAAGCTGGCGGTGTCGTCGACCAAGTCGTCGACCGGCCACCTGCTGGGCGCCGCCGGCGGTCTCGAGGCCGGGATCCTCGCCCTGGCGCTCAAGGAGCAGACGCTGCCGCCGACGCTCAACCTCGACCAGCCCGACCCCGAGGCGGACCTCGACTTCGTCCCTCACCGCGCCCGACCGGTCGACCTCGACGTGGCGCTGACCAACTCGTTCGGCTTCGGGGGCACCAACGGCGCCCTGATCATGCGGCGCTACGACGGCTGACCGCCGCGCCGGCGGCGCGGCGGGCGGCCGGGCCGTGAACGTTGCTCACCCATGCCTGACGAAGTTCCCCAAGGTCGCCCCGCTCGAGACCCCGCTCCCCGCGAGCCCGAAGCGGAGCCGCAGCGTCCACCGCTCGCCTTCCGCCTCGTCCTGTACACGCTGATGACGCTGACGGTCCTGCTCGTCGGCAACAGCCTCCTCCTCTGGCTGTTCGGCGCGGTCGACGTCTTCCGCACGGGCGCCTCGCCGGACATCGGGCTGGTGCTGGCGATCCAGGCGCTGCTGCTGCCGCTCGTCACCGCGACCACCTTCGGGTTCGTCCGGCTGATCGAGCGCCAGGGGCTCGCCGCCCTCGGCGTGCGCTGGCCGGGCGGGACGCTCGCCGGCGGCACGCGCTGGGTCCTCATCGCCAACGTCGCGGTCGGTGTGATCCTCGGGGGTTGGCTGCTGGCGACGTGGCTCGGCGCGCAGGTCCGCTTCGCCGGATGGAGCGCGGAGTTCCTGGACGGGCCGTCGTGGCGGCCGGGGGTCGAGGGGAGCGTGATCCAGCTCCTGGCGCTGGCGGCGGGCTTCTACCTCGCCTCGGCGTTCGAAGAGCTGATCTTCCGCGGCTACTTCTTCACGGCGTTGCGCGAACGGCTCAGCTGGGTGCACGCCGGGGGCTTCAGCTCGCTGCTCTTCGCTCTGGCGCACACCACCAACCCCGGCTTCTCCGCCACCGCGCTCGTCAACACCTTCCTGCTGGCGTTCATCCTCGCCCAGCTGCGCGAGCTGACGGCGAGCCTGTGGGCGGCGACGATCTTCCACGGCAGCTGGAACTTCGCCATCGCCTGCCTGCTGTCGCTGCCGGTGAGCGGGATCACCGCGCCGCGGCTGCTCGCGGTCGAGGTCAGCGGCTCGCCGGCGCTGACGGGCGGCAGCTACGGCCCCGAGGGCTCGTGGCTGCTCACCGCGCCGCTCACCGCCGCGGTCCTGATCCTCGCCGCGCTGCTCGGCGACCGGCCGGCGGTCGTGGAGCCGCCGGCGAGCTGATCGGCCGGCCCCGCGGCCGAGCCGGCGGCGAGCTACGGCTCGGCGCCCCCTGCCGCGT
>CAZLBJ010000124.1:0-7570 GCA_964557755.1 uncultured Thermoanaerobaculia bacterium | reverse complement strand
GCCCCGCCCGGCCCTCCGGCCGCCGCGGCGCCAGGATCCAGGCGAGCGCCAGCGGCGGCAGCAGGAAGAGGCCCTTGGCGCGCGTGAAGGTGGCGAGACCGAGGGCGGCGCCCACCGCCAGCGCCGGCCGCCATCCCGGCTTCTCGAGGTAGGCGAGCCCCGCCGCCAGCGCCGCCGCGGCCAGCGCCGCGAACGGCATGTCGGTGGTGACGTGCTGGCCGAGGATCCACAGGTTCGGGTTGACCGCGGCGAGTGCGAAGGCCAGCCATCCCGCCGGCGGCCCCGCCAGCCGCCGGCCGAGCCACCACGCCAGCCAGGCGAGCGCCGCCGCCGAGAGGTTGGAGAGCAGGCGCGCGGCGGAGAATTCCGGCACGCCGGCGGCGGCGACGGCGGCCACCGCCAGCGGGTGCAGCGCCGGCCGGTACGGGTCGCGCGGCAGCTCGCCGCGGCCGATCGCTTCCGCCTGCGTCACGTAGCCGTCGCGCTCGGCGCTGCCCGCCTCCTCCAGCCAGTGGACGCGGGCGCCGAAGACGGCGAGGGCGGCGAAGAGGACGAGCGCCGCCGCCGCCGCGAGCCCCGCCCCGGGGACGCCGCGGCGCGGGCGCGGCGGCGCGATCGGCGAGGACGTCGGATGCGGCGTTGGGGCGGCGGTAGGCACGGGTTTCGCTCCGCCGCTCCGGCGTCGGCGGCGGTGCTACGATAGCGCGGCTGTCGCCGCCCCGACACCGCAAGCCCCACGAACGGCAGGACATCCGCCCCATGCGACGACGATCCCTTCTCCTCCTCGCCGCCCTCCTGATCCTCGCCGTTCACACCCCCGGCCTGCTCGGCACGCCGCAGCAGGGGGGAGGGGGCGGCGCGGCACCGGGCGCGGCGGCCGGCGGCGAGGCGGAGCCGCCGCCGGGCCTGCCGCTCGGCGACGAGGCGCCGGCGGAGGGCGAGGCGCACGGCGAGGCTGCGGACGCCGGCGAGGAGTCTGCCGCCGGCGAGGAGCCGGCCGCGGGCGAGGAGCACGGCGGCGGCGAGGAGCACGGCGCCGGCGAGGGTCACGGCGGCCCGGTGGTGCCGGTGCTCTTCGGCCTCGCCATCATCCTGGCGGCGGCCAAGCTGGGCGGCGAGCTGTTCGAGCGCATGGGGCAGCCGGCGGTGCTCGGCGAGCTGGTGATGGGCGTCGTGCTCGGCAACCTCGCCCTCGTCGGCTTCGGCGGCTTCGAGTTCCTCGGCACCAACACCGGCCTCGAGATCCTCGCCCAGATCGGCGTCATCCTGCTGCTCTTCGACGTCGGCCTCGAGTCGAACGTGCAGGAGATGCTGTCGGTGGGCGCCTCCAGCCTGCTGGTGGCGCTGCTCGGCGTGGTGGCGCCGTTCTTTCTCGGCTGGGGCGTGTCGGCGTGGTTCCTGCCCGATGCGGAGCTGCTCGTCCACCTGTTCATCGGCGCCACGCTGTGCGCCACCAGCGTCGGCATCACGGCGCGCGTCCTCACCGACCTCGGCAAGATCTCGGCCCGCGAATCGAAGATCGTCCTCGGCGCGGCGGTGATCGACGACATCCTCGGCCTGGTCATCCTCGCTGTCGTCACCGGCATCATCGCGGCGGCCAACACCGGCGGCGCGCTGGCCACCTTCGACGTCGTCAAGATCATCGTCAAGGCGGTGCTCTTCCTCGGCGGCGCCATCCTGCTCGGCGGCTGGCTGTCGCCGCGCATGTTCAAGCTGGCCAGCCGGCTGCGCATCCGCGGCATGCTGTTGACCACCTCGCTGGTCTTCCTCTTCGTGCTGTCGTGGGCGGCCGACCAGATCGGCCTCGCCACCATCGTCGGCGCCTTCGCCGCCGGCCTGATCCTCGACGAGGTCCACTACCGCGACTTCCTGCAGCGCGGCGACCACACGCTGGAGGAGCTGATCCACCCGATCTCGCTCTTCCTGGTGCCGGTGTTCTTCGTCCTGATGGGGGTGCGCGTCGACCTGTCGAGCTTCGGGCAGGTGGGCATCCTGGGCTTCGCCGCCACCCTGTCGATCGCCGCCATCATCGGCAAGATGATCTGCGCCGGCGGCGTCCTCGAGCGCGGCCTCGACCGCGTGTCGGTGGCGGTGGGCATGGTGCCGCGCGGCGAGGTGGGTCTGATCTTCGCTTCGATCGGCGCCGGTCTGATCCTGCACGGCGAGCGGGTGATCGGCCCCGAGGTCTTCGCCGCCGTCGTCATCATGGTCATCGTCACCACCCTGATCACGCCGCCGGCGCTGAAGGCGACCCTGGCGCGCGGCGACCGCAGGAAGGCGGCGCGGCGGGCCGCCGCCGGCACGGCACCTGCACCCGATCGGGAGCCGACGCCCTGATCGTCCGTCCGCGGGGGGACCCGCGGGCGGCGACTTGGCGTAGGATTCTCGACACCACTTCACACGGGCGCCCCGGGGAGCCTTCTCCGGCGCGTGCTCGGTGGGTCCCTCGGGGCCGCCCGCGTGGCTGCGATGGAGGACCGTCCATGGCTACACCGCACCGTCTGCCCGTCCCCGCTCTCGTCCCCGCCCTCGCCTTCCTCGCCGTCCTCGCCGTGCTGCTCGCCGCCGCGCCCGCCGGCGCCGCGCCGCAGGAGGTCCCGATGGGCGCTGGCGGCGGCTGCGTCTCCGACTGCGCCTGCCCGCCTGGCGAGCTGTGCAGCCCGTCGTCCCGCACCTGCGAGGTGGCGATCTGTACCCACATCTTCCTGCCCGTCTGCGGCCTCGACGGCAAGACCTACGGCAACGCCTGCGCGGCGCGCGCCGCCCACGTCGTGATCGCCCACGAGGGCGAGTGCACGAGCGGCGGCGGCGGCGGCCGGACCTGCGGCGGCATCCAGGGCGAGGTGTGCCCGAAGGGCCAGGTGTGCGACCTGCCGGAGGGGATGTGCAAGGGCGCCGACCTGCAGGGGGTGTGCGTCGACCGCCCCGAAGCGTGCACCGAGGAGCTCGACCCGGTGTGCGGCTGCGACGGCAAGACGTACGGCAACGACTGCCACCGCCTGATGGCCGGCGTCACCAGGGCGCACGACGGTGAGTGCCGCGACGACGACGATGGCGGCGACGACGCGCCCGGCTACTCGGACCGCTGCGGGTCGAACGACGACTGCGAGGGCGACGAGTACTGCGAGCACCCCGGCATGAGCTGCGAGGGCCGCGGCCTGTGCCAGCCGCGCCCGGAGATCTGCACCCAGCAGTTCGACCCGGTGTGCGGCTGCGACGGCAACACCTACTCGAACGCCTGCCAGGCGGCGGCCGCGGGGGTGAGCGTGGCGCGCCAGGGGGAGTGCCGCGAGTAGCCTCGGAGGCCGCTCTCGCAAAGACGGGGGCCTC
Organism: uncultured Thermoanaerobaculia bacterium; assembly: GCA_964557755.1. Classification (GTDB taxonomy): domain Bacteria; phylum Acidobacteriota; class Thermoanaerobaculia; order Multivoradales; family JBCCEF01; genus CAZLBJ01. The sequence continues at coordinate 4,240 of CAZLBJ010000124.1, read as the reverse complement.
GTCGGGGGGAGGGGGGGGGTGGTGGGGCCGCGGACGGGGGACGCTCCGCTTCGGTCGGACTTTGGGGAGGAGCGCTCCGCTCTTCGGCGAGCGCACGCCGCCGCTCTCTCGGACGGCGCGGGCTTGCCATGTGCGCTCGCCGGAGCCCCCGACCGCGGCCCCTCCACCCCCGCCTCGCCGTTGGGCGCGCGTAGGAAGGCTCTGCTCCGGGCCGCCTGAGCCAGTGGGGGAGGGTGTGCAGCGTGTGCGGGCGGCGCCTCTGCTGGAGGATCTCCCTCGCCTACCTCCTCCCCCCCTTGCTGATTTGTTCGTCTCGACTTCCTCCACTGTGCGGCCGTCCTGGAATCGCCGTCGCGGCGCACGTAAGATGCGGCGATGCCCACCGTTTCGACGACGTGCCCGATGGACTGTCCGGACACCTGTGCGCTGGAGGTGCGGGTGGAGGAGGGTGTGGTGCGCTCGATCGGCGGCGCCGCCGACCATCCCACCACGGCCGGCTTCCTGTGCTCGAAGGTGGCGAAGTTCCACCGCCGCCTCGACCACCCGGACCGCCTGCTCTCCCCGATGCGCCGGGTGGGGGCGAAGGGGGAGGCCCGGTTCGAGGCGATCTCCTGGGACGAGGCGATCGGAGAGGTGGCGGCGCGCTTCCGCGAGGTCGCGGAGCGTTGGGGCGGCGAGGCGATCCTGCCGTTTCACTACGGGGGATCGAACGGCCTGCTCTCCGAGGACCTGGTGGACGACCTGCTGTTCGCCCGCCTCGGCGCCTCGCGGCTGGACAAGACCATCTGCGCCGCGCCCTCCGGCGCGGTCGCGCGCGGCATGTACGGCAAGATGCCCGGCGTGGCGCACGAGGACGTGCCGGCGGCGCGCGCCGTCGTCGTCTGGGGCGCCAACCCGAAGGCGTCGCAGATCCACCTCGTGCCGTTCCTCAGAGAGGCCCGCGCGGCCGGCGCCTTCGTCGCCGTCGTCGACCCGCAGCGGCACTTCTCCGACGACGAGGTCGACCTCCACCTCGCCGTGCGCCCCGGCACCGACCTGCCGGTGGCGCTGGCGCTGATCCACCGCTGGCACCAGGAGGGGCGCCTCGACACCGCCTTCCTCGAGCGCCACGCGGACGGGCTCGAGCCGCTGCTCGCCCGCGCCGCCGGCTGGAGCCTGGACGCCGCCGCCGCCGAGGCCGGGGTGGCGGCCGCCGACCTGGCGCGCCTCGCGGACGCCTACGCCGGCGCCTCGCCGGCGCTGATCCGCACCGGCTGGGGGCTCGAGCGCAACAGCAACGGCGGCCAGGCGCTGGCGGCGATCCTCGCCATGCCGGCGCTGCTCGGCAAGTTCGGGGTGCGCGGCGGCGGCTACACGATGTCCAACAGCGGCGCGGCGGCGCTCGACCGCCGCGCCCTGCTCGGCGACCTCGGCTGGAACAGCCGCGTCGTCAACATGACCGAGCTCGGCCGCTGGCTGGCCCCGGACGCCGCCGCGCCGCCGGTCAAGGCGCTGTTCGTCTACAACGCCAACCCGGCGGTGACGGTGCCCGACCAGAACGCCATCCTCGCCGGTTTGGCGCGCGACGACCTCTATACGGTGGTCTTCGAGCAGGTGATGACCGACACCGCGCGCTGGGCCGACCTGCTGCTGCCCGCCGCCACCTTCCTCGAGCAGTGGGAGCTCAAGGTGAGCTACGGCACCTACGTCGTCGGCGGCATCCGGCCGGCGGTCGCGCGCCGCGGCGAGGCGCGCCCCAACGTCGAGGTGTTCGCCGCCCTCGGCCGCGCCTTCGGCTTCGACGACGAGCCGTTCGGCTGGGACGAGGAGACCGCCTTCGAGCGCGTCGCCGCCCACCTCACCTACGCCGGCCGGCCGGTCGACGCCGGGCCGCTGCGCGAGGGGCGCTGGGTGCGGCCCTGGTTCTCGGGCAACGGCTCGGGCAACGGCCACTCCGCCGAAACGCCGGTCCAGTTCGCCACCGCCTGGCCGCCGACCCCGGACGGCAGGATCCACCTCACGCCGGCCTGCCTGGGCGGCGAGCCGTTCGGCTACCGGCCGGTGGGCGACCGCCGCTTCCCGCTGGCCCTGGTGAGCCCCGGCAGCCACCGCATGATCACCAGCACCATGGGCGAATACAACTTCGACCGCCTGACGGTGACCCTGCACCCGGATGACGCGGCGCCGCGCGGCATCGCCAGCGGCGCGGCCGTGCGGGTGTGGAACGACCAGGGGGAGGTCGAGTGCGCGGCGCGGGTGTCGGCCCACGTGCGGCCCGGCGTGGCGGTGATGCCCAAGGGCGCCTGGCGGCGCAGCTCGCGCAACGGCGCGACGAGCACCGCCCTCACTCCCAGCCACGTCAACGTGGTGGCCGGCGGCGCCTGCTTCAACGACGCCCGCGTCGACGTCGCGCGCCTCGACCCCTGAGCGACGTCCTCATGTCTATCGAAGGCCGTTCCGGCCGACGCTCGGTTCTCGACAGAGAGCCGAACCCCTCGACGAGGGGGAGCAGCTCGACCGCTGGACGGCGAACGCTCCGATGAAGGCGCGGGCTCTTCCAGCGGACGACGATCGCTGCGGATGGTGGGCCGCGCTGCCGCCGCTGCCGGCGGCGCGGCCGCTCGATGGCGACCGGCGGGTGGCGACGGCGGTGGTCGGCGCCGGCTTCACGGGGCTGGCGGCGGCGCGGCGGCTGGCGGAGCTGGCGCCGGGCGACGAGGTGGCGGTGCTCGACGCCCAGCGCGCCGGCTACGGCGCCAGCGGCAGGAGCTCCGGCTTCGTGGTCGACCTGGCGAGCTTCGTCGCGGCGCTGGGCGACGCGGACGCAGAAAGGTTCATCACGCTGTCGCGGCTGGGGATTCGCCTGCTGCGCGAGGCGGTGGAGCGGCACGCGATCGGCTGCGACTGGGACGACCGCGGCTGGCTCCACGTCGCCCGTTCGGAGGCCGGGCTGGCGTCGCTGGCGGCCTTGCGGAGCTGGCTCGAGCAGCGAGGCGAGGCCCACGAACCCCTCGACGAAGGGGGGATGGAGCGGGCGGTGGGCACGACGTACTACCGCGCCGGGGTGCGCCTTCCGGGGAGCGTCCTGGTGCAGCCGGCGGCCCTGGTGCGCGGCCTCGCCGAGTCGCTGCCGGCGCTGGTGGCGCTGTACGAGGACACGCCGGTGACGGCGATCCGCCCCGGCTCGCCGGTGGTGCTCGAGACGCCGCGCGGGCGGATCGTGGCGGACCGCGTCCTGGTCGGCGCCAACGGCCTGACGCCGACGCTGGGGCTCCTCTCACGCCGCCTCTTCCCCCTGTGGACCTTCGGCAGCCTCACCCGCCCGCTGACGACCGAGGAGCAGGCGGCCCTGGGCGGCGAGCGGGAGTGGGGCGTCCTGGCCCAGGACGTCCTCGGCTCGAGCCTGCGCCGCACCCGCGACCAGCGCCTGCTGGTCCGCAACACGGTCCTCTTCGACCGCCGCACGTCCGTCGCCCCCGCCACGGCCGCCGACGCCCACCGCCGCGCCCTCGCCCGCCGCTTCCCCGCCCTCGCCGACGTGCCCTTCACCCACACCTGGGCCGGCGTCATGGGCATGAGCGCCAACGGCCGCCACCACTTCGGCCCCCTCGGTGGCAACCTCTGGGCCGCCGCCGGCTACAACGCCGCCGGCATCGCCCTCGGCACCGTCAGCGGCCACCTCCTCGCCGACGCCGCCCTCGCCCACCCCTCCCCCGACCTCGAAGCCATGCAGTCCCTCCCCCACCCCCGCTGGTTCCCCCCACCCCCCTTCGCCGACCTCGGCATCCGCTGGCGCATCGCCCGCATGCAACGCACCGCCGGCCCCGACGTCTGATCCCCTACTGGTACAACCTCATTTCTACCCTGCCACCGGCCGTCGTGGCGGCACCGTCGGCGAGGCGGGGGCGTGGGGCTCCTGGTCGGGGGCTCCAGGGAGCGCACCGCGCAAGCCCGCGGCGTCCGCGAGACGGGTGCCATGCGCTCCATGAAGAGCGGAGCGCACCTCCCCAAAGTCCGACCGAAGCGGAGCGTCCCCCGGCCAGGAGCCCCACGCCCCCGCCGTCCCCGCGACCCCACACCACCGCCCAACGCCCAACGCCCCAAAGAAAGAGGCCGCGGCCCCCGGGGTCGGCGGAGAGCCCCGGGGTCCGCGGCCTGCCCCTCACCTCAGCAGGGAGACGCCGCGCCTAGCTGCAGCCCGAGGTCGAGCCGCAGTTGAGGCACTTGTAGCAGGAGCCGTTGCGCACCATGATCGAGCCGC
>CAZLBJ010000123.1:0-4134 GCA_964557755.1 uncultured Thermoanaerobaculia bacterium | reverse complement strand
GCGGCCGTTCGTGTAGGCTACCGGGGTCGTCTTCAACCCTCGTTCCAACCGTTGCTGCCGAGGACCGTGCCATGAGCCGCAAAGCCATCGCCCTGGGGTGCGCCGTCGCGTTTCTCCTCGTCTCCGCGGCCGTCGCCGTGGGCTTCTACTTCTTCGTCTGGGTGCCGGGCCAGGGGATGATCCGCACCGGCGTCGACGCCGTGCGCTCCGGCAAGGACTACGTCGCCGCCGCCGGCCGCCTCGGCGAGGTCGCCGAGCTCGACCGCGGGGTGCCCTCCGATCCCGCGTTCGCGCCGCCCGCCGAGCCGGTGCTGAGCGCGCAGCAGGTCGAGCGCTTCGTCGCCGTCCAGCAGCGGGTGCGCGGCGAGATGGGCGGCCGCTTCGAGGAGGTGCTGGAGCGCTACCGCGGTCTCGGCGAGACCGGCGCCGAGGTGACGCCGTCGACGCTCGCCGCCGCCCTCAACGACTTCGCGTCGCTCGCCGTCGACGCCAAGCGCGTGCAGGTGGCGGCGGTGACCGAGCTCGGCTTCTCGCGCCAGGAGTACGGCTGGGTCAAGCGCCAGGCCTACCTCGCCCTCGGCATGGGCGACGTCTCGGAGGTCGACGTCCAGCGCATCATGGAGGCGGTGCAGGAGGGCGACCTCGCGGGGATGGCCGAGGGCGTCCAGCGCGGCGACCGGCCGGCGGTGCCGCCCGCCAACGTGGCGCTGGTCGAGCCGCACCGCGAGGTGCTCCAGGAGTACCTGCCGCTGGCCCTCGTCGGCCTCTAGCGTCGGCAAGGCTGCCCGTCGCCGATGGGATAGCCTTAGGCTCGTGCACGGCGTCCAGCCCCTCCTCGAGACCGTCGCGGTCGCCATCTTCCTCGGCATCTCCGCTCAGGTGGTGGCGGAGCGCTTCAAGCTGCCGGCGATCCTGCCGCTGCTGGTGCTCGGCATGGCGGCCGGGCCGCAGGCGCTCGGCGTGCTGCGGCCGAGCGACCTCGGCGACGGCCTCGAGGTGCTGATCAAGCTCGGCGTCGCCATCATCCTCTTCGAGGGCGGCCTGTCGCTCGACCCGCGCCAGCTCCGCCTGGTCGGCGCGCCGGTGCGCAATCTGCTGACCCTCGGCGTCGTCGTCACCGGCGTCGTCGCCGGCTGGCTCGCCTACGCGGTCGCCGGCCTCGACATCGGCCCGGCGGCGCTGTTCGGCGCCATCGTCACGGTCACCGGCCCGACGGTGATCGTCCCGCTGCTGCGCCACATGATCGCGCCGCGCCGGGTGCGCACCATCCTGGTCTCCGAAGGGCTGATCGTCGATCCCATCGGCGCCGTGCTCGCCTACCTCGTCCTGCAGTGGATCGAGCGCAGCGCGCAGCCGGTCCAGGAGCTGATGCCCGAGCTGCTGCTGCTCGTCGCCACCGGCACGGTGCTCGGCTTCTTCGCCGGCTCGCTGGCCAAGCTGGCGGCGCGCAGCCGCTTCGTCGGCCGCGAGCTGCGCAACCTGGTGATCCTGGCGCTGGTCGTCGGCTGCTTCATGGTCTGCGAGCGGCAGGTGCCGGAGTCGGGCATCCTGGCGGCGGTGATCATGGGCCTCACCATGTCGGCGGCGAAGATCCCCGACCTCGAGCCGCTGCGCGCCTTCAAGGAGCAGCTCACCGTGCTGCTCATCTCGGTGCTCTTCATCCTGCTCGCCGGCCAGCTCGACCTCGGCGCCATGATGGCCCTCGGCTGGCGCGGCCTGGCGGTGGGTGCGGCGCTCATCCTGGTGGTGCGGCCGCTGGCGGTGGCGGCCTCGGTGTGGCCCTCGCACCTCGACTGGCGCGAGCGCACGCTGCTGGCGCTCACCGCGCCGCGCGGCATCGTGGCGGCGGCGGTGGCCTCGCTGTCGGCGATCCAGCTTCGCGACGCCGGTATCGACGGCGCCACCGCGCTCGAGGGCCTGGTCTACCTGGCGATCCTGATGACCGGCGTCTGGGCGACGCTGATGGCGGTCGTGCTGCCGCGCCTGCTCGGCTACGTCGGCGACCCGTCGCGGCGCTTGACCGTCATCGTCGGCGCCCACGCGCTCAACACGCTGCTCGCCAAGGCCCTGCGCGAGGCGGGGCGCAAGGTGGTGGTGGTCGACTCGGTGGCGCGCAAGCTCGAGCCGCTGCGCCGCCTCGACGTCCTCACCGTGCGCGGCGACGCCCGCGACGCATCGACCTACGAGGTGGCCGGCGTCGAGCGCGACACCCACGTCCTGGCGGTGACCACCAACGACGAGCTCAACCTGCTGGTCGCCGAGCTGGTGCGCGACGAGTTCGGCGTCGAGCACCCGGTGGTGGCGATGCAGCGGCCGTCCGAGGAGTTCGGCAGCAAGCGGCGCGCCTGGGTCGACCTGCTGGGCGGCCGCGGCCTCGACATCAACCGCTGGATCCGCTGGGTGGAGGGCGAGCAGGTGGTGGCGGTGACGCTGCCGCTCGCCGCCGAGCAGGCGCGGCTGACGGTGCGCGACCTGATGCGCGAGGAGCACCCGCAGGCACTGTTCCTGTGCGGCTGGGTGGGCGGCGAGCCGCAGTTCAAGGCGGACGTTGACGAGCTCGGACGCTTCGAGGCGGTGACCCTGCTGGCGGTCAAGGGCGAGGCCAGCGAAGCGCTCGCCGAGCACGCCGACGGCGAGGTCGAGGGCCCGGTGCAGGCCTGGGAGGGGCCGCTGCCGGCCGACGCGGAGCCGCTGGCCTCGAGCCGGACCGGCCAGTAGCCGGGCGCCAAGCCATGGAGCTGATCTCCACCCACATCGGCGCCGACTTCGACGCCTTCGCGTCGATGCTGGCGGCGCGCAAGCTGCACCGCGAGGCGCAGCTCTTCTTTCCCGGCTCGCGCGAGGAGTCGCTGCGCCGCATGCTGGAGATGGGCCTGGTGGAGTTCGAGGAGCTGCGCCAGCGCCAGATCGACCCCGCCGAGCTCGAGCGCGTCATCCTCTGCGACAGCCGCCAGCGGCGGCGCATCGGCGTCCTCGGCGAGTGGCTGGCGGCGCGGCCCGGCATCGAGGTGCTGGCCTACGACCACCACCCGGCGAGCGACGACGACCTCGAGCTCGCAGGCGGCGTCGTCGACCCCGGCGTCGGCGCCACCTCGACGCTGCTCACCGAGGCGCTGCGCGGCGGCGGCCACCCGGTGTCGCCGATGGAGGCGACGCTGCTCTTGATGGGCATCTACGAGGACACCGGTTCGCTGACCTACGCTTCGACCTCACCGCGCGACTTCGCCGCCGCCAGCTGGCTGCTCGAGCAGGGCGGCGACCTGGCGGCGGTGCGCCGCTGGGCGGTCTACCGCCTCGACTCGCTGCACCTCGACGTCCTCCACCGCATGACGCGGCAGATCGAGCTGGTGCGCATCCGCGGCCACCGCGTCGGCCTGGTGGCGCTCGAGCTCGGCGAGTTCGTCGACGAGCTGGCGCCGCTGGTGTCGCGCTGCGTCGAGCTGTTCGAGCTGCCGCTGCTGTTCGCGCTCTTCGGCGACGGCGACCACGTGACGCTGATCGCCCGCGGCGACGCGCCGGGGGTCGACCTCGGGCGGCTGGTGGAGGGCTTCGGCGGCGGCGGCCACCCGACGGCGGCGGCGGCGCGCATCGCCGGCCGCACCGTGCTCGAGGTGCGCGAGGAGCTGCTGGCGAGGCTCGACCGCGAGCTGCCGCAGGCGGCGCGCGCCGGCGACCTGGCGATCCGCGACTTCGTGGTGCTGGCCGCCGGCACCACGGTCGCGCGGGCCAAGGAGGAGTTGGTCGAGCGGCGCGTCAACTCGGCGCCGGTGGCGCGGCCGGGGTTCCCGGCGCGGCCCGGCTCGCCGCTGGCCGGCGCGGTGAGCCGCCAGCTCCTCGACGCGGCGCTCCAGCACGGCCTCGGCGGGCGCCCGGTGGAGCGCGTCATGGAGACCGACCTCGAGTGGATCGAGGCCGACGCGCCGGCCGAGGAGGTGGGGCGGCGCATGCTCACCCGCCACCCCCGCTTCGTGCTGGTGGGCGACCGCGCCAGCGGCCGCGCCGAGGGCCTGGTGGCGCGCATGCAGGTGCTCCACCACCTGCACAGCCGGCTGGTCGAGCAGGAGGTGGGCATGGACCGCGCCCGGCACCTGCGCGAGCGGCGGGAGGGCGCGGCGCGGCTGCTCGCCGGGCTGG
>CAZLBJ010000122.1:0-3779 GCA_964557755.1 uncultured Thermoanaerobaculia bacterium | reverse complement strand
AGAAGAGCGCCGTCACCGGCCAGGCGAGCCGCAGCCGGGCGAGGTTCTCGATCACGAAGTCGCCCGCCAGCAGCGGGAAGACGGCGAGCAGGCATGCGAGGCCGCCGAAGTAGCCGAGCCCCCAGCCGAAGCCGGAGATCTTGCCGATGTTCTTCGCCGTCGAGATCTCCGGCAGGAAGGCGCCGGCGAAGTTCTCGCCGAAGGAGAAAGCGATGTTCGAGACGACGAAGAGCGCCAGCCCGGTGGCCACCACCCCCGGCCGCCCCGGCACCACGAACCACAGCGAGGCGGTGCCGAGCACGCACACCACGTAGGAGGCGAAGAGGAACAGCTTCTTGCGCCCCGAGTCGTCCGCCACCGCGCCCACCAGCGGCGCCAGCAGCACCACCAGCGCGTTCGACACGGTGACGCCGACGCTCCACAGGAAGTCGGCGCGCCCCGCCGGCGCCACGAGCTGCGTGAAGTAGACGCTGAACGCCACGGTGACGATCACCGTCGTGTACGAGCTGTTGGCGAAGTCGAACATCGCCCAGCCGAAGATCTCGCGCTTCCTGACGGGGGAGTGCCGGGTGGTCATGGCGATGGCTGCCGGCCGAGGTGTCGGCGTGCGGGCGTTGGGGGAATCTACCGCACTCGGCTACCATGGGCCGCATGTCGCTGATCGACCGCCTGCTCGGCCGCGATCGGGGAACCGGCGCCGCCTCCTCCGCCGCCGACACCGACACCGTGCGCAAGATCGTCGCCCGCCTCGAGGCGATGCCTCCCGAGCGCGCCCGCCACGTCGCCGCCTTCGCCTACGTCCTCTCCCGCGTCGCCCACGCCGACCTCGACGTCTCGCACGAGGAGAGCGAGCGCATGGAGAGGATCGTCCAGCGCCTCGGCCACCTGCCGGAGGAGCAGGCGGTGCTGGTGGTGGAGATCGCCAAGGCGCAGAACCGCCTGCTCGGCGGCACCGAGGACTTCCTGGTGACCCGCGAGTTCGCCGCCATCGCCACGCCGGAGGAGCGCCAAGAGCTGCTCGAGGCGCTGTTCGAGGTGGCGGCGGCCGACGGCTCGATCTCCTCGCAGGAGGAGGGCCGCATCAAGCAGATCGCCAGCGAGCTGCAGTTCAGCCACGGCCAGTACATCGAGGCCCTGGCCGGCTGGCGCGAGCACCGCGAGGTGCTGCGCGGCCTGCCGGGCTCGGGACGGATGGGCAGCTGCGAGCGGTAGACCTCAGTAGCGGAAGACGGCCGCCACCTGGCCGCCGTCGGGGATCTCCTCGCGCGGCACGGCGTAGACGGTGCCGCTGTTGAGGAAGGAGTGGACGGCGGCAAGGTCGAGCAGGTCCTCGCTGTCCGGCTGCTGCGCGTCGTGGTGCTCGATGCGCCGCTGCTCGGCGTCGAAGCTGCCCCAGCTGCGCACCCCCTGCGGCACGAACAGGGTGTCGACGCGGCCGTCCAGCGCCGCCGGGATCACCTCGTCGAGCTCGCCGGTGGCGCGGCCGGTGCCCTTGAGCGAGCCGTAGCGCTCGAGCGCCTCGCTGCGCTGGCGGCGGAACACCGGCTCCACCACCTCCCAGGCGCGGTCGTGCAGCTCCTGCGCCGACAGGCCGTCCGGGTTGCCGGTGACGCCGCCCTCGACGGTGTGCGGGTAGCTCGTCGCCTCGCGGTAGATCGGCAGCAGGTAGTCGACGCCGGCGAGCACCAGCGGCGCCTGGCCGCCGCCGAGGAACTCTTGGATGCCACGGTCGAGGATGTGGAAGAACTTGCGGATCTCGTCCTTGGCGTCCTCCTCGCCGGCCCCCTGGCCGTGGAAGATGTGGGCGCGGTTCTGGTTCGCCGGCCGCTTGCCCGTGTGCATCTGGAGGTGGGGCTCGGTGAGGTCGTAGCCGATGGCGTCGGCGAGGCTCTGCGGCACGTCCTCGAGCGGCACCTCGCGGACGTGGAAGCGGTCTCCGCGCAGCAGGCGCACGTCGTTCTGCGACAGCGCCAGGACGAAGAACTCGCCTTCGAGGTTGAAAAGCGGGAACAGGGACTTGACGTGGAATCGGTCCTCGACCGCGGCCAGCTCCTTGAGCGCGATCGGCAGCCGGTAGGTGCGGAAGAAGCCGTCGGCGAGGAACACCGCCAGGCCGTCCTCCTGGTGCTGCCAGAAGTCGTAGTCGTCGACCAGGGCGCGGGCCGGCCGCAGCATCGCCGCCGCCGCGTCGTCGTCGACGCCCTTGTCGACCAGGCGCTTGTGCGCTTCGCGCAGCAGGTTCTTGTAGCGGATCGGGTTCTGTTGCGTCTCCGCCCCGGCGCGCACCGTGGGCAGGAAGATGGAGACGTGGGGGGTGTCGCCGCGGCCTTCGAGGAGGGAGTTGAGCTCCTGCTTCGAGATCAGGTCCATGCTGTGACCTCTCTTTCGTCGCTGTGGTGTTCGGGTCGGTGGGCGCCTCGCGCGGTCCGCCGGCCTCGTGTGGGCTCGGCTCCATCATAGCGCTGGCCGGCGGCGGCGGGGGTCCCTGGTGCGAGGGTCGGCATGCACCCTCCAAGGGTAGCAACCGGCGTGCCGGGGTGCGGCCCGGCCGCCTCTATAATCGCGACCATGAGCGAACCACGACAGCGCGTCGACAGCGACCTGAAGACCGCGATGAAGGCCGGCGACCGCGAGCGCGTCGGCACCCTGCGCATGCTGCTCGCCGAGATCGACAACGAGCGCATCCGGCGCGGCGCCGCGGTCGACGACGCGGCGTTCGTGCCGGTCGTGCGGCGCGGCATCAAGCAGCGCCACGAGGCGGCCGAGCAGTTCCGCAAGGGCGGCCGCGAGGAGTCGGCGGCGAAGGAGGAGCGCGAGGCGGAGATCCTCGGCGCCTACCTGCCGCAGCAGGCCGGCGAGGCGGAGGTGCGCGCCGCCGTCGAGCGCTTCGTCGCCGAGCAAGGGCTCTCCGGCCCCGCCGACATGGGCAAGGTGATGGGCCCGATGATGCAGCACTTCGGCTCCCGCGCCGATGGCGCCACCGTCAACCGCGTCGCCCGCGAGGTGCTGGGCCGCGCCGGTGGTTGAAACCGGTGGTTGACCGCGTGGCCGAGGACGAGGCGGGCGCGGCGCCGGCGCGGCGCACGGTGGTCGGCACCGCCGGCCACGTCGATCACGGCAAGACGGCCCTGGTGCGCGCCCTGACCGGCATCGACTGCGACCGCTGGCAGGAGGAGAAGGAGCGCGGCATCACCATCGACCTCGGCTTCGCGTGGCTGCTCGCGGACGGCCTGCAGGTCGGCTTCGTCGACGTCCCCGGGCACCAGCGCTTCCTCCACAACGCCCTCGCAGGCCTCGGCGGCATCGGCCTGGTGCTGCTGGTGGTGGCCGCCGACGAGGGGGTCAAGCCGCAGACCCGCGAGCACCTCGACATCTGCCGCCTGCTGGGCATCCCGCGGGCACTGGTGGCGCTGACCAAGGCGGACCTGGTGGGCGGCGACTTGCTGGAGCTCGCCGAGCTGGAGGTGGCGGAGCTGCTCGCCGGCACGCCCTACGCCGAGGCGCCGCGCTTCGCCGTCTCCAGCGTCACCGGCCAGGGGGTTCCGGAGCTCGCGGCGGCGCTGCTGGCCGCCGCCGGCGAGGCCGCCGACGAGGCGGCCCGGGGCGAGGCGGCGCCGGTGCGGCTGCCGGTCGACCGCGCCTTCCATCTCAAGGGCCTCGGCGTGGTGGTCACCGGCACGCTGGCGGGCGGCGCGGTCCGCCCGGGCGACACCCTCGAGCTGCTGCCGTCCGGCGCCGCGGCGCGCGTGCGCAGCGTGCAGGTGCACGGCCGGCCGCGG
>CAZLBJ010000121.1:0-5646 GCA_964557755.1 uncultured Thermoanaerobaculia bacterium | reverse complement strand
GCCGCCGGCGCCGGGCAGCGGCCGGGCGTCGAAGGTGGTGGTGTCGGCGCGGCCGCAGACCTGCGTCGGCGGGTTGTGGTAGGTGCGGCGGGCGCCGGTCGCGAGGTCCTCGACGTCGAGCCAGACCTCGACGTCGGTCAGCGCGCCGTAGAAGGTCCAGTGGAAGCCGTTGACGCCGGTACCGTCGAGCATCTTGACGATCAGCTCGACGTTGTTCGGGTTGAAGAACCAGAACAGACCCGTGCGCTGCGAGTCCTCGAACGGCAGCGCGCCGGCCTGGCCGGAGCGGCCGGTGCGCGGGTTGCGCCACTCGGCGCGCAGGCGGAAGCGGCCGTCGGCCAGACACAGGGTCTCGGCGTCCGCGACGCAGGTGTCGGCCGGCCGCGGCGGCGGCGGGGCGGCGAGGTCGAGCGCCCACAGCTCGTGGCCGGCTTCCTCGTCCTCGATGGAGAAATAGACGCGGCTGCCGAGCTCGACGAGGCCGGCCGGACCGTACTCGCTCGCCGGGAAGCTGCCGAGCAGCACCGACGGCTGGTCGAGCGCCTCCCGCATCCACAGCCTCCACGGCTCGCCGAGGTAGCGGGCGAAGACGAACAGGCGGCCGGCGGCGGTCCACAGCTGCGGGACGCCGGACATCTCGAACCCGCCTTCCGAGGGCGCCAGGTCGAAGATCGCCTCGCTGCCCGCCTCGGTGCCGTCGCTGCGCCAGAACGGCGGAGCCGCGAAGGGGGTGGCGTGGTAGACCAGCTCGCCGTCGAAGGAGACCACCTCGGTGCCGAAGTCCGAGCCGGGAGTGATGAAGGGAGCTTGCAGGTCGAGCGTTCCCTGCAGCGTGCCGTCGCTCGTCCACAGGCCGGTGCCCGAACCGCTCGAGCCGCTGAAGAACAACTTGCCCCCGGCCACCCGCAGCTCGCGCGGCTGGGGCGAGTCGGCGAAGTCGACCACCGCCCGTGTGCCGGCCGGCGTGCCGTCGCTGCGCCACAGGCTTTCGTAGCTCTCACCGTGGTCGGCGGCGAACCAGAAGCCGCCGTCACCGTCGAGGACCAGGTCATGGGGCCGGCTGCCGACGCTCCACCTCGGATCCTGGTGGAGCCGGACGGTGCCGGCCGGCGTGCCGTCGCTCACCGCCAGCTCGTACTCGACGAACGAATCTCCGAAGCTGGAGACGAAGAAGAACCGGCCGTCGAGGAGGACACCGTCGATCGTGGCGGAACCCGGTGGGAAGGTGGCGAGCTGCCGGGTCCCGGCGGCGGTACCGTCGGAATGCCAGAGCTCTGCACCGAGGAAGAAGAGGCCGTCCTCGTCGCCGGCGAGGATCTCGGAGTGCACTCCGAACGAGGCCGGCACCTCCGCGAGGCGCCGCGGCGCGGTGGCGCCGTCGGTCCAGTGGAGCAGCGCACGGCCCGTCAGGTTGCCGTGCTCGTCGACGACGGCGGTGAGCAGGAAGAGGCCGCCGGCCCCCGCGGCCAGGTATCCGGTGTTCGCGACCTCGAGCCCGGGCGCCTCCGGCACCGTCCGCGTGCCCTCCAGCGTGCCGTCGCTGACCCACAGCCGGCGGCGGCCGGAGTCGTCGAAGGCGACGAAGGCGAAGCGGTCGCCGAAGCGGGTGAGCAGCACCGGCCGCGAGCCGTCCTCGCCGCCGGGGTAGAGGTCGGCGAGCCGGAACGTCCCGGCGGCGGTGCCGTCGGTCCACCACGGCTCGCTGCCGGACAGGCCGTCGTCGGCGCGCAGCAGGGTGCCGGCTTCCGTGGTGCCGAAGGCCGGGCTGAAGAACGTGCCGGGCCAGACGGTGTCGAACGAGGCGAGCTCCACCGTGCCCGCGGCCGTACCGTCAGTGCGCCACAGCGCCTCGCGCCCGCTACCCCGCCCGGTCACCACGAGGCCGTTCGCGTCCGGACCCAGGGGGCTGCTGCCGCAGGGCCCGGGGCAGAGGTCGGCGACGCGGAAGGTGCCGGCGGCGGTGCCGTCGGTGCGCCACAGCTCGCTGTCGAAGTCCGACTGGCGGCCGGAGAAGAACCAGGCGCCGGCGAAGGGACGCAGGAAGCCGTCGTGGTCGGCGGAGCAGATTCCCGGACAGATCTCGATGATCATGCCGGTACCCGCGGCGGTGCCGTCGGTGGTCCACAGCTCGCGGCCGTGGACGCCGTCGTCGTGGAAGAACAGGATCTGCGCACCCGCCGCCGCCACCGAGTGGAGGAAGTAGGTGGTGGGGCTGGTGACGATCTTGCGCGTGCCCGCCGGAGTGCCGTCCGTCGCCCAGACCTCGGTCCCGGACACGGTCTCGGTCTGGAACTGGCGGTGGAAGAGCAGGCGGCCGCCGTCCCTCGCCCAGGAGGACAGCCGGCTGCCGGCGGCGCCGGGGTTGGCGTCGGCGAGCCGCCGCGGCGCGCCCCCGGGTGTCACCGACCAGGGCTCGAGACCCGCCGCCGGGTCGATCCCCTCGAAGACGAGGGCGCCACCGGCCGGGCCGAGCACCCGGCCCGCGCCGTCCGCCGGCCCCGGGGCGAGGTCGGCGACCCGCGCCGTCCCCGCCGGCGTGCCGTCGCTGCGCCACAGCTCGCGGCCGTGCTCGGGGTCGTGGGCGGTGAACCAGGCGAGGCCGCCGACGTTCTGGAAGCTCTGCGGCTCGGAGCCGGCGGCGCCCGGACGGACGTCGGCCAGCCGGCGAGTGCCGGCGACGGTGCCGTCGGTGACCCACGGCTCGGTGCCGCCGGCCGCGTCGGCGCCGCGGTAGACCAGGAGCTCGCGCTCCGCGACCCAGGTGCCGAACAGGAACTGGCCGGCCGAGCCGCCGAGGCGGAGGGTGCCGGCCTCCGTGCAGTCGGTGCGCCACAGGTGCAGCGCGCCGCCGATGCGCACCTCGAGGAACTGCGGCGCCCCCGGCGGCGTCGACACCACCGCCGAGATCTCGGCCGAGCAGCGCCCGGTGCACAGGTCGGCGAGCAGGAAGGTGCCGCGCGGCGTGCCGTCGGTGCGCCACAGCTCGCGGCCGTAGTGGTCGTCGGTGGCGACGAAGGCCACCGCGTCGCCGCACGCGGCCACCGCCGTGGGATCGGAGCTCCCCTCGCGGTGGGTGGTGACGAGATTGGCGAAGAGGAAGGGCTCGGGAAGCTCCGCGGCGGCGGCCGGGCCGCTCGCCGACAGGAGGAGGACCGCGGAGAGGAGCAGCGGCGACACGATACGCGTCCTGCGGGCCGGGTACGTCATCATCGACCTCGTCTGCGTGCGGGATGAGCCGGTCACGCCATGAAAAGTTGCTCGTCCCGCTCCTGCGTGCGGTCGGCACGCATGCGGGTTTGAAATCGGGCTCAGCTTAGAGATTTCGACGACGCCGGCACCACCCGGCGGGGTAGGCTCTCTCCTACCCCCGGAAGAAGGCTCAGGAGGCCGGATCCGGCAGCGCCACCCCCAGCGCCGCCAGCTCGCGCTCGGCCTGCTCGGCCCAGCCGCGGTTGGCGGCGGGGCTCGCCGGGCTGGGGTGGAGGACGCGGCCGACCTCGACGCCGAGGCCGGCGAGGGCGGCGCGGGCGCGGGCCTCGGCGAAGGCGCCGACGCCGACCACCAGGCGCGGCACGCCGAGCAGCTCGACGGTGCGGCGGAGGGCGGCGTCGCAGGCAGCGTAGAGCGGCTCGCACTCGGCGGCGGGCAGCTTGTCCGGCGTGCGGTTGCGGCCGCTCTCCTCCATGAACACCAGCGGGCAGTAGTTGTGGACGAAGAAGCGGCGGAAGAAGCGCTCCGGCGTGCCGAAGCGCTGCCGCGCCCAGCCCCACAGGCGGCCGCCGGAGACCTCGGAGCGGGCGCAGGCGAAGCCCTCGACCGGCCGCTTCGGGTGCTCGGGACAGGGCCGTCCGACCGGCCCGTCCAGGCGCAGCCAGTCGCGCACCGCGGCGATCTCGCCGAACGGCACGCCGGTCTGCGCCATCCCCCACGGCCCGGGGTTCATGCCGACCAGCAGCACCTCCTTGGGGCCCGCTCCGTAGCGCTCGAGCCAGCGGTGGTGGACGTCGCGGGCGTAGGCGAGCGGGTCGTAGACGTGGGTCACCGGCGGGCCGAAGGACAGGCGGTCGACGGCGGCGGCGAGGGCGTCGGCGACCTCGGGCAGGGTCGCCGCCGCGGCGGGGTCCGGGAGCGGAGCGGGGTCCGAGCGCGCGGCGGGGTCCGGGAGCGGGGCGGGGTCGGGGAGCGGGGGCGCGGCCACGGGGTCAGCGGTACGCGCGCAGGCGGGCGCCGGTCTCGTCGTCGGGCTCGGCGTCCTCGCCGCGCGCCACCGGCGCCAGCAGCGGCCGCTGGCCGCGCGCCGCGGCGGCCAGCGAGCCGAGGCCGTAGGTGGCGAAGGCCCACAGCACGCCGACCAGGGCGGCGAAGGCGAAGCCGGTCCACAGCGACGACGAGGCGCCGGCGGCGCCCAGCTCGGCGGCGCGCAGGGCGAGGTCGTCGCCGACCAGCAGCGCGCGCGCCGTGACGCCCTCCCAGGCCGGCATCTGCGCCGCCGCCAGCGAGCCGATCTCGTAGGCGTCGCCGGTCAGCGACAGGAACGGCGCGAAGGCGAACGGCAGCAGCAGGCCGAAACCGAAGGCGGCGCCGCGGCGGGCGGCGAGGCGCAGCGCCCAGACGCCGGGGAAGAGGACGAGGACGTACGGCGCGAGGTCGGTGGCGAGGTAGGTCCAGTCGCTGCCGCCGGTGTCGAAGCCGGCGAGGCGGCCCGCGTAGTCGCCGCCGGCGTGGACCCACGGGAACACCTCGGCCAGCAGGCCGCCGCCGTAGTGAGCGGCGATCTCCAGGCGGTACACGCGGCCGCCCGCCAGCACGCAGCCGGCGGCGTGCAGCAGCTCGTGGAGCGGCACGTAGAGCCACCAGCCGGCGGCGAGGCCGGCGAGCATCCAGACCAGGTCCACCGCCCGCCCCAGGCACTGGGCCTGGCCGCGCAGCAGGTCGAGGACGGGGCGGGCGAAGAGGCGCCCGAGGGCGGTGGCCATCGCGGCGCAGGATACCGCACGGTCCCGGCCCACCCCGTGGGGGTATGGACAAGCGGGGGCGGGGGGCGTACAGTCGAAGTCGTAGCGGGGACGGGTGAGTACCCGGACCCGCGGAAGGCGCGGCCCGGAAGCCGTGGGTCGCCCGGCGGCACCGCCTCCTCGGCGCAGTGCCGCCGAGCCTCCCAAACGGCACCGGCCCCGGGGCTCTAGCCCCAACCGTCGCCACGCGCCCGGAGGACCCGGCGGGAAGGCCGAGGAACCCGCCCTTCCGTGGATCGCGAGCGGCGAGCAGTGACGCCGGTAGCCGGGAGTCGAGCTCACAGCTTCGCCCGGAGCCCCTTCCGCGGATCCCCGCTTCCTCGGGGTACCGCCGGTCCCCCACCGCGCGGTGCCCCGAGTCCTTCCACTCCCCCACCTCTGCAACCCCGCACCGCCCCTCGATAGCCACACCTCGTCCTTCGACCAGCTCCGGCCGTCGTTGACGACCCCAGGGTTCTTCACCGCGAACCGCCGGTGCCCGGCCGGGGGAGCCCCGCGCCCGCCGCGCCGGGGAGTGCGACGGGGGGCGGGCGCCCCCCGCCCGCCCCCCGCGGGTGGGGGGTAACAACCCGGGGGGCGGGAACCACGGCCGGGCCTGGGCCCCCGACGAGGTGTGGCTATGGCGGGGCGG
>CAZLBJ010000120.1:0-5071 GCA_964557755.1 uncultured Thermoanaerobaculia bacterium | reverse complement strand
CTGCGCCGCCACATGCTGGCGGTGGAAGCGGCGATGCGCCGCTACGCCGGCGAGCTCGGCGTCGACCCCGACCGCTGGGGCCTCGCCGGGCTGCTGCACGACTTCGACTGGGAGATCCACCCGACGATCGACGCGCACCCGAAGGAGGGCGTGCCGATCCTGCGCCAGCGCGGCGTGCCGGAGGACGTGTTGCAGGCGATCCTGGCCCACAACACGGCGGGTACCGGGGTGGAGCGGCGCGAGCCGATGGACTTCGCGCTCCTCGCCTGCGACGAGATCACGGGCCTGGTCATCGCCGCCACCTTCGTGCGCCCGCACAAGGACGTGCGCCAGCTCTCCGTCAAGTCGATCAAGCGCAACTGGAAGGACAAGCTGTTCGCCGCCGGCGTCGACCGCGCCGAGGTGGCCGAGGCGGTGGAGGACTTCAGCCGCGCCTGCTACGACGGCGGGCTCGAGCTCTGGCAGCACGCCGGCAACGTCCTCGCCGCCATGCAGGACGCCGCCGGAACCCTCGAGCTCGACGGCCGCATGGCATGACCTTCCGGCCGCGGCACACCGTCATCGTGGGGGCCGGCGGCCCGGCCGGGTACTACCTGGCGCGGGAGCTGGTGGGGCGGGGGTGGCGGGTGCGGGTGGCGTCGCGGCGGCGGGAGGCGCTGGAGCGGGCCTTCGCCGGCGTGGAGGTGGAGGTCGCCGAGTCGGACGCGCTCGACCCCGCGTCGCTCGCCGCCGCCGTGGCCGGCTGCGACCTCGTGGTCGACTGCGTCGGGCTGCCGGCCGAGCGTATGGCCGACCACGTGCGCGTCGCCGAGAACCTGGTGGCGGCGAGGGAGGCGGGGGCGCGCCTGCTGCACGTGTCGTCCTACTGGTCGTTCTTCCCGCACCGCGGCGAGGTGGTGGACGAGGCGCACCCGCGCGAGGGCGGCCACGCGTGGTTCCGCTTCCGCCGCGAGGCCGAGGACGTGCTGCTGGCCGCCGGCGCGGCGGTCGTCCACCTGCCCGACTTTTTCGGCCCGCGGGTGCACGTCAGCTCGGTGCAGATGGCGCTCGAGGACGCGGCGGCGGGCAAGGCGGTGAGCTGCATGGGCGACCCCGACACGGAGCGCGAGGCCGCCTACCTGCCCGACGCCATCCGCCTGGTGGCCGACCTCGCCGCCCGCGGCGAGGCCTACGGCACCGACTGGGCCATCCCCGGCAACGGCACGCTGAGCCCGCGCGAGCTGGCCCGCCTCGCCGGCGAGCACCTGGGGCGGCCGGTGAAGGTGCGCTGCGTGCCCCCCTGGCTGCTGCGCCTCCTCGCCCTCGCCGTCCCCTCCCTGCGCCCCGCCGTCCCCCTCGCCCCGCACTACTCCCGCCCGGTCCGCTACGACACCACGAAGCTCCGCACCCTCCTCGGCGACCCCCGTCTCACCCCCCTCGACGACGCGGTCCGCCGCACTCTCGACGCGCTGACTGCGGTAGCGTACTGCGAGGAGGACCTCAGGTAGCGGCGGCGCCGCCCAATGGCTCTTGAGGTGAACGGGCAGCGTCAGCCGGCCGCTCGACTGAGGAGTTATCCGCTCGGCTCCGGTATGTCGAGATCCTTGCATACCTTGCGCGCGGTGAAGTCATTGATCTCCCGGTGTCGAGGAACTGTGGAGATCTTGCTCTTCCCGCGGTTTACAAAGACTGAGTGGTTGCCGCCTTCGCGAAGGAGCTTGCAACCATGAGCCCGGAGATGCCGAACCAGGTCACGACGCTTCACGCCGAAAGCTTGAGGGATTCGCGGATGACCTCAGCGTCGCCGAGCTGCTCCTCGGCCAAAGAGCGGTTGGCGTCGAGGACAAGGGCGACTGCCTCGCGTAGGTTCTCCCTTGCTTCTTCCAACGTGGCTCCCTGGCTATTGGCGCCGGGAAGCTCTTCAACAAAGGCTGCATAGCCCTCGGGCACCCGCCGATAGACCGCCGTAAAGGTTGGCTCCATCGCTCGCACACCTCCTTCGGTCCGGCATTCTATCAGACTCTAGCCACCCGCCTCCTCAACCGTTCGCATTCCGCCATGCCTTGAGCAAGGCATTCTGGAATGACTCGCCCTGGTTGAGCGGCGCAATCTCGATCTTCATGACCTGTCCAGAAACCCCGTAGATCTCAATTATATCGCCTATCAGCGTCTCCTTTCTGTGCCGTATATCGTCAATGTCCTTGAGTGCTATCGAGGTCGTGCTTCCATTTTTGTGATAGAGCACGCGCGCTGGGGTGAGGATCGCTGCCTCCGTTCCATTCATGGCCAGTGTCACATCATAGTAGGCTAAGATTTCTTCGCCCGGTTCCAGAAGCTCGTGGGTGGCGAGATAATCCAAGGCATATTGGTCCATTTCATTTCCAAGCTTGACGCCGCTTTCCGGCCCCGAGAACATCCACACACCGATTCCCGCTAGTCCCAGGACGGCAAAGATGGCCACGACGCCACACCCGATCAAAAGGCCTTTGATCAATGGTCTCATTCGATTGGTCTCCGTGCGCCTAACGTTGCTGCCGTTGGGCACCATGTGCGTCCGCCTCGGTTGAGCAGGTGGATGTAGATGATGGTAATTGTCCGTACTAAGCGAGCCAGTTCTCGACGTCGAGCCCGGGCACGCGGTCGAATTCGCGGAGGTTGGCCGTCGCCAGGGAGAGGCCGTGGGCGAGGCAGGCGGCGGCGAGCCACAGGTCGTGGGGGCCGATGAGGCGTCCCTCGGCGGCGAGGGAGGCCCACAGGCGGGCGTGGGCGCGGGCGGTCGCCAGGTCGACGGCGAGTAGCGGGAAGCGGGCGAGCACCGCCTCGACCCACGCCGAGCGGCGGCTCTGCTGCCGGCCGGTCGCGGCACGATGGACGCCGTGGAGGAGCTCGCTGGCGGTCACCACCGAGAGGAAGAAGACCTCGTCCGCACGGTTCTCGATGCGCGGCGCCAGGTGGAGGCGGCCGCGTTCGCTCTCGATCAGGACGCTGGCGTCGATCAGGACGCCCATGGATCGCGCACGGCGACGTCGCGCAGCGCGTCCCGGGCGTCGTCGAGATCGGCCGCGAAGGCCGTGGCGTCCACCTCGCCGAGGTGAGGGAGCGAGGCGAGCAGCTCCGGCAGGTCGGCCAGCCGCATCCCCCGCGGCACCGGCACCAGCTCGGCCACCGGACTGCCCCCCCGGGTCAGCGTGAAGCGCTCGCCGGCGAAGGCGACGCGGTTGACGTACTCGGCGAAGTTGCGGGCGACCTCGGTGACGGTGGACTTCATGGTTCCTCCCTGGCCTGAACGATAGCAGAAGCGGCATCAGATTATCTGATCAACGGCAGGGGAACCTGACGGCGCTCCGAGGGGTCCATGGTCGTACACACGTTCCTCCGAGGAGGTCCCGATGCTCCACCGTGCCATCGCCGCCGCCCTGGTGCTGCTCTTCGCGGGCGCCGCCGCCGCCCACGAGCCCCTCTACCTCGCCGGCGCCACGCTGGTCGATCCCGACACCGGCACCACGCGGCGGGCCGGCCTGCTGATCGTCGACGGCCGCATCGCCGGCTCGCCGCCGGCGGCGCCCGCCGGCTTCGCGGGCCGCGTGCTCGACCTGCGCGGCAAGTGGGTCCTTCCCGGGCTGCGCGACTTCCACGTCCACGCGGTGGTCAACCAGGCGCCGGGCCGGGTGGTCGACCGCATCGGCACCCTGGAGGCGCTGCGGCGATACCTCTACGCGGGCGTCACCGGCGTCCTCGACCTGTTCAACGACGAGAACGCCGTGCTCGCCCTGCGCGACCGCCAGCGCGCCGGCGGCCTCGGCCCCGCGGCGGACCTCTTCGCCGCCGGCCCCTGCCTCACCGCCACCGGCGGCCATTGCACGGAGTACCCGACGCCGACGCGCATCGTCGACACGCCGGAGGACGCCCGGCGCGAGATCGGCGAGCTGGCGGCGAAGCGGCCGGACGTCGTGAAGCTGGTCTATGAGCACGTCGCCCCCGAGCTCGCCGGCAAGAGCTGGCGGCCGGAGCGGCCGAGCCTCGACGTGCCGACGCTCGAGGCGGCGGTGGCGGCGGCCGCCGCCCACGGGCTGCCCACCGTGGTCCACGTGCGCAGCTGGGACGACGTGCGGGCCTGCGTCGAGGCCGGCGCCACCGCCGTCACCCACGTGCCGTCGCACGCGCCGGTGCCCGCCGACCTGGCGGCGCGCATGGCCGAGCGCGGCACGCGCGTGATCCCGACCCTGGCGGTGGGCGACCCGCTCCTGGTGGCCGCGGGCGCCCCGCTCGCCGACCCGCTGCTGCGGGCGGTGGCGGGGGAGACGGTGCTCGCCGCCTACCGCGGCCTCGACCATGGCGACGAGCGGGGCCGCCGCCTCATGGCGTGGATGTACGCGGAGCAGGGCGTCCGCGCGGCGTCGCTCGCGCGGCTGGCGGCGGCGGGCGTGCCGGTCGTCGCCGGCACCGACGCCGGCAACCCGCTCACCGTGCACGGCTGGTCGCTGCACCGCGAGCTCGAGCTGATGGTCGCCGCCGGCCTCACCCCGGCGCAGGCGCTGGCCGCCGCCACCACCGCCGCCGGCGAGTTGATGGGCCGCGGCTGGGGCCTGGCTCCGGGCGACGAGGGCACCGTGGTGGTCCTCGACGCCTCGCCGCTCGCCGACGTCCGCAACACCCGCCGCATCCACGCCGTCGTCCACCACGGCGAGGTGGTGGACCGCGCGGCCCTGCTGGCATCGGCGCCGCCGGTGCGGCGGGCGGCGAGCGCGGCTCCCTGAGCGGAGGAGCTAGTCGGCGGCGACCAGCGCCTGGAAGCGCGGCTCGTCGCGCAGGGACTCGAAGTCGGGGTCGGTGGCGATGGCGGTGGTGTCGGCGAAGCCCGCGTCGAGCAGCGCGTCGAGGGTGTCGAGGGCCGCCTCCTTCCGGCCCTCGAGCGCCAGCGCGCAGGCGAGGTTGTAGAGGCCGGCGGCGCGGTAGGCGGGGAAGGTCGAGGCGCGGCGGTGGGCCTCGGCGGCCTCGGCCCAGCGGCCGCCCTGGGCGTGGACGGCGTAGCCGAGCTGGTACCAGGAGCGGCCGTCCCGCGGGTCGGCCTCGACCAGGGCGCGGTAGGCCG
>CAZLBJ010000119.1:0-7084 GCA_964557755.1 uncultured Thermoanaerobaculia bacterium | reverse complement strand
GCCGGCCTCGGCCTCGGCGGCGCCACCGCCGCCACCTACCTGGCGGAGGACATCGGCGGCCTCGACCCCTTCCCGTGGACCTCGGGGCAGATCGAGAACGTGCTGCTGCGCTGGGGCCTGCCGCTGTGGGCCCTCGGGGTGGCGACGCTGCTCGCCGTGCCGGCGTTCAGCCACTCGCAGCCGCACCGCCGCCAGCAGGCCGGCCTGGTGCTGGCCGGCGTCATGCCGTGGCTGGTGGTCATCCTGCTCACCTCGTTCGTCGAGCCGGCGGTGATCGCCGGCTTCGCCTGGATGCAGACGGTGGAGTCGCTGGCCCTGCTCTGCTACCCGGTGGCGGTGTTCGTCGCCATCTTCCGCTACCACCTGTTCGACATCGAGGTGACGCTGCGCCGCAGCATCCTCTACGGCCTGTTGACCGGGGCGCTGATCCTCGTCTTCTACGCCCTGCTCGGGACCGGCGGCGCCGTCGTCTCGCAGCTCACCGCCGAGGACGGTTCGGCGTGGGCGATCGCCGGCGCCACCCTGGTGCTCGGCCTGCTCTTCGCGCCGCTGATGCGGGCGCTGCAGAAGTGGATCGACCGCCGCCTGTTCCCCGAGCGCCACGCCCTGCGCGCGCACCGGGTGGCGCTCGCTTCCGAGCTGCCGTCGCTCGGCAAGCTGCCGCTGATGGGCGAGCACCTGGTGAGCCGCATCGGCAGCATCTTCGGCTCGCGCTCGGCGGCGCTGTTCCTCGCCGACCCGACGGCCGAGGTACTCGGCCTGCTGGCGGCGCGGCGGCCGCCCCACGCCGAGGAGCTCGACCGCTCGCTGCTCCTGCCGCTGCGCGACCCGGCGGTGGTGGCGCTGCGGCGGCTGCGGCGGCCGACCTCGGCGGCCGGCTTCCGCGAGAGCGTCGCCATCGAGACGGAGTCGAGCGTGCTGCTCCAGCGCTTGAAGCTCCTCGACGCGGCGCTGCTCATCCCGCTGATGAGCCAGGACCGCCTGGTCGGGCTGATGACGCTCGGGCGGCGCGACAGCGACCAGCGCTACCGCAACGAGGAGATCGAGCTGCTCGACCTGCTGTCGCTCCACGTCGCCACCGTGTTCGAGAACGCGCGCCTGTTCGAGTCGGCCACCTACGAGGGGCTCACCGGCCTGCTGCGCCGCGAGGCGGTCCTCGACCGCCTGGAGCTCGAGCTGCAGCGCGCCCAGCGCTACGGCCGGCCGCTGACCGTCGGGCTCGCCGACCTCGACCACTTCAAGGAGGTCAACGACCGCTACGGCCACCTGGTCGGCGACTCGATGCTCAAGCGCATCGCCGGCGCCATGCAGGGCAGCCTGCGCAGCACCGACGTGGTGGGGCGCTACGGCGGCGAGGAGTTCCTGCTGGTCCTCCCCGAGACCGACCTCGACGGCGCCCAGACGGTGGCCGAGAAGGTGCGCCGCGCGGTGCAGGAGATCCGCCTCGGGCTCGACGCGGGGGAGGAGGCGTCGGTCACCGTGTCGATCGGGCTCGCCAGCCTCGACGGGGTGCTCGACGAGGACCTGCGCGTGGCCACGCCGCGCGACATGATCGCCGCCGCCGACCGCGCTCTCTACCGCGCCAAGGGCGCCGGCCGCAACCGCGTCCACCCGCTGCTGCACCGCGCCGGCTGAGCCTGGCGGCGCCGACCTCCTCCACCTAGAAGGAGAAGATCACGCCGGCAGAGGCCTCCGGCTGCACCAGCCACTCCTCGTCGCCGCGGTCGAAGCGGCGGTCGTCGTCGTCGAAGCCCGAGTCGAAGTCGACGGCCAGGATGCGCCCCTCCAGCCGCAGGCCGAGGTGGCGGTTGAAGCGCACCTTTACGCCGCCGCCGACCGAGCCGGACAGGCGCGTTTCGCCGCTGCTGCCGGGGCGGTCGGGCTCGATCCGCGTGGCGCCGCCGCCGAAGACGACGAACGGATCGGCCTGGCCGAGGAGCCACTGGTAGAGGAAGCCGGCATGGACGGTGGTCAGCGTGAGATCGATCCGCGGCCGCGGCGGGTCGAGGATCAGGCCGTTCTCGACCAGCGCCGTGTCCTGGCGGCTGGCCCACACCTCGATCTGCATGTTCGGGGCGATGCCGAAGTCGAGGCCGACGCCGAAGACCTCCGACTCCTCCACCTCGAGGTCTTCGCTGAAGCCGAAGCCGAAGCCCTGATCGACATCGCCGGCCAGCCGGTAGCCGACGAAGGGGGTGATCTCGACGCGGCTCTCGGCGGCGCCGCCCACCAGCGGCTGCGCGGCGGCAGGGGCGGCGGCGAGGAGGACGAGGACGGCGAAGGCGACGCCGGCGGTGAAGGCGTAGCGCGAAGGATGCTGCCGAAAGACGCAGGTCATGGGATGGGTTCCTCCGAGAGGTCGGGGGCGGCGCCGGCGTGGCGGCGGACGGCCCGGGTCCGGCGGCATGCTAGCATCGCGCCCTGTTTTTCCACCGCCTGCCGATGCCCTCCCGTACCCCTCCAGCCGCCGCCTCGCCGCCCGCCGGCACCACCTTGACCGAGGTGCGCCGGCTGCCGGAGGAGGGGCGGCTGCGGCTGACCTGGAGCGACGGCCACGTCGGCGAGCTGCCCTACGACTACCTGCGCGGCTGGTGCCCCTGCGCCGGCTGCCAGGGCCACGTGGGGCTGCACCTCGACCACCAGCCGCCGCCCCACCCGGTGACGGCGGAGAGCATCACGCCGGTGGGCAACTACGCCATCTCCATCGTCTGGTCCGACCGCCACTCGACCGGCATCTACCGCTTCGACTACCTGCGCCGGCTGTGCCCCTGCGCCGCCTGCGGCGGTGCGAAGGCGGGGCCGCTGGCGGTGGGCTGAGCCTGACCCGGTCACTCCGAGGAGCCCGAGCCATGCACCACCCGTCGACGCCGCACCCGCGGCGCTTGCTTCCCACGGTTCTCGCCGCCACGGCCCTGCTGCTGGCGGCCGCCGCCACCACCGCCGACACCCCGACCCCGACCGCCGAGAGGAGCGACACCATGAACGCCGACGCCGCGAGCAACCCCCGAGTCCTGCTCGAGACCTCCAAGGGCGACATCACCATCGAGCTGTTCGCCGCCGAGGCGCCGAAGACGGTGGAGAACTTCCTCGCCTACGTGCGCTCCGGCCACTACGACGGCACCGTCTTCCACCGCGTCATCCCCAACTTCATGGTCCAGGGCGGCGGCTTCACCGCCGAGATGAGCCAGAAGCCGACGCGCGAGCCGATCCAGAACGAGGCCGACAACGGCCTGAAGAACGAGAAGGGCACCCTGGCCATGGCGCGCACGATGCAGCCGAACAGCGCCTCGGCCCAGTTCTTCATCAACACCACCGACAACAAGTTCCTCGACCACACCGGCAAGAACCCGCAGGGTTGGGGCTACGCCGTGTTCGCCAAGGTGGTCGACGGCATGGACGTCGTGGCGGCGATCGAGAAGGTGCCGACCGGCAGCCGCGCCGGCCAGAAGGACGTGCCGGTCGAGCCGGTGGTGATCCGCTCGGCGAAGGTCGTCGAGTAGGAAGCGTTCCGGGAGCGGGCCGGGGCCGCCGTGGCTACGGCGGGCCGGTCCGCCGCACCGCCCGCGCCTGCAGCCCGCGGGCGCCCTCCACCACCTCGAAGCTCACCCGCTCCCCCGGCCGCAGCGCGCCGCCGCCCTCCACCGCCGAGCCGTGGACGAAGACGTCCACCGCGCCGTCGCGGGCGAGGAAGCCGTAGCCGCGCACGGCGTCGAACCACTTCACCGTCCCGGCCTGCCGGGCGCCGGCCTCGTCGCTCATCGCGACCGAGCTTGCCACAGACACACTCCTCCCGGCTCCGGTCGCCGGAGCGGCGGACCGGCCGGGTCGGGGTGCGCCGTCGTGTCGTGGAGCCTACTGGCGGACGACGTTGCGGGCCTGGTGCCCCTTGGGACCCTGGATCATCTCGAAGCTGACCCGTTCCCCTTCGCTGAGGGTGCGGAAACCGTCCATGACGATCGAGGTGTGGTGCACGAAGACGTCCTCACCTCCGCCCAGCGGCTGGATGAAGCCATACCCCTTGGCGTTGTTGAACCACTTGACGGTCCCTTGCTCAAGCATGGTACTCCGGCTCCTTTCTGCGCCCCGCGCGGCGCCCCCGCCGCGGTTCGGGGCCTCCTCGTGACGACTCGCTTCTCCAAGACTCACAGGTGCGCCCGGCTCTGGGAGCCGGCGCAGGACAACCGGTACTACGGGTCGTGATTTTGGGAATGATGCCACCCCGGCGGCGAAAACGCAAGCGGGGGTTGGCGATCCGCCGGGCGGCGGGGGTCCTGCCGGAGGGTGTGGAGGGGGAGGGAGGAGTGGTGCCGAAGGCCGGACTCGAACCGGCATGGGTTGCCCCACACGGCCCTCAACCGTGCGCGTCTACCAATTCCGCCACTTCGGCAATCGTGTCCATCGGACCCGCGACTCTAGCACACGCGGGCTACGGCTCGGGCGGCTGCTCCTCGCCGGCGCCGCCGGCCTCCGCCGGGTCGGCGGGCGCCCCGGGGGCGGCCTCCGTCGGGCTCTCGGTGCCGGGCGCCTGGGCGCCGGGGTCGGGGGCCTCCGCCGGCTCGCCCTCCTCGGGCAGCACCGTCTCGGGGATCGTCTCGCCGGCCGGCACCGGCGCCGCCGGCTCGCCCTGCTCCACCTCGTCGGTGATGATCGAGCGGCCGCCAAGGCCGCCGCGCCCCTGGATGGCGGCGATGCCGACGGTGGTGACGATGAAGGCGATGAAGCTCGCCACCGTGAGCTTGTGCAGCAGCGTCGCCGCGCCGCGGGCGCCGAACGCCGTCTGCGTGCTGCCGCCGCCGAAGACCGAGAGGTCCGCACCCTTGCCCTGCTGCAGCAGGACCACCAGGATGAGGAAGAAGCACACCAGGATGTGCAGCGCGTAGAGGAGATAGATCACGACTCTCGGACTCCCGGATCGGTTGCGGTCGGGACCGGACGGGTCCCGGCGGTGAAGGCCCTGCGGGGCACGCGCGTGCGCGCATCGCCGTCTGCGCCGTTCAGGCGCAAGCGGCAATGATAGCAAGAAAACTCTCCGCGTCAAGGCTGGCGCCGCCGACCAGGAAGCCGTCGACGTCCGGCTGGCCGATCAGCTCTGCGGCGTTGCCGGGCTTCACCGAGCCGCCGTAGAGCAGGCGCAGGGCGTCCGCCGCCGCGGCGCCGCGCAGCTCGCCGACGCGGCGGCGCAGCCAGGCGTGCGCCTCCTGCGCGGTCTCGGGCGTCGCGGTGTCGCCGGTGCCGATCGCCCACACCGGCTCGTAGGCGACCGCGAAGGCCGCCGGGTCGTCCGGCAGCGACCGCAGGGCGGCCGCGAGCTGGCGGTCGAGCACCTCGAAGGTGCGGCCCGCGCGCCGCTCGTCGCCGGTCTCGCCGAGGCAGAGCATGGGCTGGAGGCCATGGCGCACCGCGGCGGCGGCCTTGGCGGCTACCAGGGCGTCGTCCTCGCCGTGGTCGTGGCGCCGCTCGCTGTGGCCGGCCAGCGCCCACGAGCAGCCGGCGTCGGCGAGCTGGACGGCGGAGACGTCGCCGGTGTGGGCGCCGGCGTCCTCCGGGTGGAGGTCCTGGCCGCCGACGGCGACGGCGGTTTTACTCAGCTCTCCCGCCACCACCGGCAGCAGCGGGAACGAGGGGAAGATCACGACCTCCGGCGACGGCTCGCCGGCGGCGGCCAGGCGGCGGCAGAAGGCGCGGGCGTCGGCCGCCAGGTGGTGCATCTTCCAGTTGGCGGCGACGAGGACGCGGCGGCCGCTCACGACGGCTCCCCACCGCCGGCGACGCTTGCGCGCCGCACCGCCTCGACGCCCGGCAGCGCCCGCCCGGCCAGCATCTCGAGCGAGGCGCCGCCGCCGGTCGACACGTGGTCGATCGAGTCGAGGACGCCGGCGCCGCGGGCGGCGGCCACCGTCTCGCCGCCGCCGATCACCGTGTCGGCCGGGGTGCCGGCGAGGCCGCGCGCCACCTCGCGGGTGCCGGCGTCGAACGGCGGGTGCTCGAAGACCCCCAGCGGGCCGTTCCAGAAGATGGTCTTCGCTTCGCCCAGGGCGCGCACGTAGGCCTCGCGGGTCCGCGGCCCGACGTCGAGCGCCCGGGTGCCCGCCGGCACCGACTCGACCGGCACCGTCTCGACGCGCGTCGGCGACTCGACGGCGTCGGCGACCACCAGGTCGACCGGCAGCCGCACGTCGACGCCGGTGCCGGCGGCGCGCCGCAGGATCTCGCCGGCCAGCTCGACGCGGTCGCGCTCGACCAGCGAGTCGGCCATGTCGTGGCCGCAGGCGGCGAGGAAGGTGTTGGCCATGCCGCCGCCGACGAGCAGCACGTCGAGGCGCGGCAGGAGGTTCTCCAGGGTGTCGATCTTGCCCTCGATCTTGGCGCCGCCCAAAAGCGCCGCGAACGGCCGCTCCGGCTCGCCGAGGAGGCGTCCGAGGGCGGCGACCTCGCGCTCGAGCAAGCGCCCGGCGGCGCGCCGCGGCAGCAGCGCCGGCACTCCCACCACCGAGGCGTGGGCGCGGTGGGCGCTGCCGAACGCGTCGTCGACGTAGCAGCCGCCGTCGCCGGCGAGCGCCGCCAGCCGCCGCGCGAAGTCGGGGTCGTCGGCCTTCTCGCCGGGATGGAAGCGCAGGTTCTCGAGCAGGCACAGCTCGCCCGGGCCGAGCGCCTCCGCCGCCTCGCGCGCCCCCTCGCCCACCGTGTCGCCGGCGAAGGCCACCGGCCGGCCAAGGAGCTCCGCCGTCTTCAGCGCCATCGGGCGCAGGCTGAAGCGCGGATCGGGCTCGCCCTTGGGGCGGCCGCAGTGGGAGGCGAGGATCAGCCGGGCGCCGGCGCCGGCCAGCTCGCGCAGGGTGGGCAGCGCCTCCTCGATGCGCGACGCGTCGGCCACCTCGCCGTCGGCGGTGAGCGGCACGTTGAAGTCGACGCGGACGAAGACGCGGCGGCCGGAGACGTCGCCGAGGTCGTCCAGGGTGAGCAGCGGGCGGGTCATGGCGGGTCCTCCGGTCGGGGAGCGGGACGGCGGATCACAGGGCGGCGGATCACGGTGCGGCGGATCACGGTGCGGGGCGGTTGCAAGGGCGGCGCCGGGGTCACATCC
>CAZLBJ010000118.1:0-10340 GCA_964557755.1 uncultured Thermoanaerobaculia bacterium | reverse complement strand
ACCGCCTCACCGGGCACGAGATCCTCGAGCGCTACGGCATGACCGAGACGGGCATGAACCTCTCCAACCCCTACGCCGGGCCGCGCCTGCCGGGCACCGTCGGCACGCCGCTGCCCGGCGTCGCGGCGCGCATCGTCGACGAGTCCGGCGAGCCGGTGGCCGACGGCGGCGAGGGCGAGCTGCAGGTGGCCGGCTCGCACGTCTTCGCCGGCTACTGGCGCGACGCCGAGAAGACCGCCGCCGCCTTCGCCACCGCCTTCGCCGCCAACGACGGCGGCCGGCGCTGGTTCCGCACCGGCGACCTGGCTCGGCGCGATCCGGCCAGCGACCACTACACCCTGCTCGGCCGCCGCCACGAGCTGATCCTCAGCGGCGGCTACAACGTCTACCCCCGCGAGGTCGAGGAGGCGCTCGAGGAGCTGCCGGCGGTGGCGGCGGCGGCGGTCGCCGGCCTGCCCGACCGCGACAAGGGCGAGGTGGTGGCCGCCTGGGTGGTGCCGGCGCCCGGCCACCCTGACGAGGACGCCCTGCGCCGCTTGCTGGACGAGCACCTCGCCGGGCGCCTCGCCGCCTTCAAGCGCCCGCGCCGCCTCACTTTCGTCGACGAGCTGCCCAGAAACGCCCTCGGCAAGGTGCAGAAGCACCTGCTGCCGGGCCGCTAGCTCTTCTCGGCCAGCCGCCTGTAGAGGGCGACGTACTCGGCGCCGCGGCTCGCCCACGAGACGTCGCGGGCCATGGCGCGCCGCATCAGCCGCCGCCAGGCGGCGCGGTCGCGCCAGGTGGCGAGCGCCAGGTCGAGCGCCCAGCGGAAGCCCGCGGCCGTGAAGTGGTCGAAGACGAAGCCGGTGCCGCCCGCCGCCGGCCGCGCCGGATCGAAGGCCTCCACCGTGTCGGCCAGGCCGCCGGTGCGGCGCACCACCGGCAACGTGCCGTAGCGCTGGCTGTACATCTGGTTGAGGCCGCAGGGCTCGTAGCGCGACGGCATCAGGAACAGGTCGCAACCGGCTTCGATGCGGTGCGCCAGCGGCTCGGAGAAGGCGCGGCGGAACGCCACCCGCCCCGGGAAGGCGCGCTCGAGCCCGGCGAAGAAGCCCTCGTAGCGGGCCTCGCCGGTGCCGAGGACGGCGATCCGCAGGTCGCTCGCCGCAAGCACCGCCGGCAGCGTGTCGAAGGCGAGGTCGAAGCCCTTCTGCCAGGTCAGCCGCGAGACGATGCCGGCCACCGGCGCCGCCGGCTCGTAGTCGAGGCCGAGCTCCGCCGCCAGCTCGCGCCGGCATGCCGCCTTGCCCAGCAGGTCGCCGGCCGTGTAGTGCGCCGGCAGGTGGGGATCGGCCGCCGGGTCCCACTCCTCGGTGTCGATGCCGTTGACGATGCCGACCAGGCGGTCGGCGCGGCCGCGCAGCACCTCGTCGAGGCCGGCGCCGCCGTCCGGCGTGGTGATCTCCCGCGCGTGCGTCGGGCTCACCGTCGACAGCAGGTCGGCCTGCAGGATGGCCGCCTCGAGCAGGTTGACGCGGCCGGCGGCGAGGCCGGCGGGCGGCAGCAGGCCGCTGGCGGCGTCGAGGCCGAGCTCCGCCAGCCGGTCCGTGCCCACCACCCCCTGGAAGCCGACGTTGTGCAGGGTGAGGAGCGTCTTCGTCTCCGCGAACAGGCGGTCCCAGGCGTAGGTCGAGCGCAGGTAGAGGGGCACCAGCGCGGCGTGCCAGTCGTGGACGTGGAGCACCTGCGGCGCCCACGCCAGCCGCTGGCAGGTCTCCAGCACGGCGCGGCAGAAGACGGCGAAGCGCAGCGGGTCGCGCTCGTCGCCCTCGTAGACGTCGCCGCCGAAGACCTCGGGGCAGTCGAGCAGCACCACCGACGGGCCGGCGCCGCCGCCCGCCCGCGGCAGCGGCGCGGTGCGGGCGGTGAAGGTGAAGGTGCGGCCGCCGAGGACCACCGGCACGTCGCGCGCCGCGCGCAGGGTCGCCAGCCGCTCGGGGCGGCGGCCGGCGCCGTAGAGCGGCACGAAGGTGCGCACGTCGTGCCCCGCGGCCGCCAGGTGGCGGGTCAGCGCCGCCGCCACGTCGCCGAGGCCGCCGCGCTTGGCGAACGGCGTCAGCTCGGCCGACACGAAGCCGATGCGCAGCGGGGCGGCCACCGGCGACGACCTCGCGCGTCTCGGCCTCAAATGACGCAGCCGGCCGGCAGCTCGGCGCCGCGGTAGACGACCACGATGCCGTCGCGGATGCACCAGCCGTTGCCGTCCGCGTGGTCGACGCCGGCCTCGTTGAGGATGCGGCAGCCGTCGCCGATGCGCGCGTCCATGTCGATGATGGCGCGGCGCACCTGGCAGCCGCGGCCGATGCCCATCGCCTCGCGGTCGCCCTGCACGGCGGCGGTCTCGAAGCGGGTGGCGCCCATCATCACCGTCTCCTCGAGCTCGGCGTCCTCGCGGATGGTGGCGCGCACGCCGACGATGGCGCGGTGGATGCGCGCCCCGGAGTAGACGATCGAGCCGTCGCACAGGATGGCGCGCGACACCTCGGCGCGGTTGACCTTGCAGCCCGGCAGGAAGCGCGGGTGGGTGTAGACCGGCCGCACGGCGCTGTAGAGGTCGAGCGCCGGGATGGTCGAGGTGAGCTCGAGGCTGGCGTCGTGGAAGGCGCCGATGGTACCGATGTCCCGCCAGTAACCGGCGTGGACGAACGAGCCCACGCGGCAGTCCTGCAGCGCGGCGGGGATCACCTCCTTGCCGAAGTCGGCCGCCGAGGTGCCCTCCAGCAGCTCGCGCAGCACGCCGGAGCGGAAGACGTAGATGCCCATGCTGGCGAGCAGCATCCCCGGCTCCGCCTCGAGGCCGAGGCGCTGGATGGTGTCCTCGTCGAGCGCCAGGTGCCGCACCAGGTCGGGGTGCTGCGGCTTCTCCACGAACTCGACGATGCGCCCCTCGTCGTCGATGCGCATGATGCCGAGCCCGGAGGCCTCCGCCGGTGGCACCGGCTTGACCGCCACCGTCATGTCCGACTTCGTCGCCCGGTGCTGCTCGACGAAGCGCCGCAGCTCCATGAGATAGAGCTGGTCGCCGGAGAGGATCAGCACCTCCTCGGGCTCCGCTTCGAGCAGCCGGCGCAGGTTCTGGCGCACGGCGTCGGCGGTGCCCTGGTACCAGTCGCGGTTTTCGAGGCTCTGCTCGGCGGCGAGGATGTTGACGAAGCCGTCGGAGAAGACGTCGAAGCGGTAGGTCTGCGCGATGTGGCGGTGGAGGCTGGCGCTGTTGAACTGGGTGAGCACGTAGATGCGCTCGATGCGCGCGTGCAGCGAGTTCGAGATCGGGATGTCGATGAGCCGGAACTTCCCCGCCACCGGCACCGCCGGCTTCGCCCGTTCGCGGGTCAACGGCCACAACCGGGCCCCCTGTCCGCCGCCGAGGATGGCGGTCACGACGTCGCGCATGCTCCCTCCCCAGATCGGTTCAGCCAGCCCGGGAAGGATAGCCCAGAAGGCCCCACGCTCGGCCGATCCGTGCCTCCGTCTCCCCCACCCACGCCCGTGCCTCCTCCAGGCGCCGGCGGTCGGCGGTGGTGTCCAGCGCGCCTGGGGCGCCTTCGTGGGTGCGCGTGCGCCAGGTGTCGGCGGGTTCGCCCTCGACGCTGCCGGCCGGGTCGGCGGCGACCTCGCGGTAGGCGGTGCGGAAGGGGGTGCCGGCGGCGAGGCGGCGGTAGGCCTCGTCGGTGGCTGCGGTGGCGGGTTGGACGGCGGCGCGGCAGCGCTCCGAGTGGACCGTCAGGCCGTCGAGCGCCACCGCGAAGACGCGGCAGGCGTCGACCGCCGCGCTCAGCCCGGCGAGGAACGGCCCCTTGGTGAGCTGCAGGTCGCGGTGGTAGCCGGAGGGCAGCGGCGCGTAGACGGCGGCCACCTCGGCTGCGCGCGCGCGCAGCCGGGCGGCGCCGGCGCGCACCAGCTCGAGGACGTCCGGGTTGCGCTTCTGCGGCATGATCGACGAGCCGGTGGTCACCGCCGGCGCCAACGTGATCCAGCCCAGCTCGTCGGAGGAAGCGAGGATCAGGTCGTGCGCCAGCCGGCCGAGGTCGGAGACCGGCGCCGCCACCGCCCCGAGCACCAGCGCCTCGGTATTGCCGCGGTCGTTCTGCACCGCCAGCGTGTTGACCTGCAGGCCGCCGAAGGCGAGCAGCTCCGCCACCCGCCGGCGGTCGAGGGGCAGCGGCACGCCGTAGCCGGAGGCGCTGCCCAGCGGCGAGCGGTCGAGGTGGGCGAACGCGGTGCGCAGCCAGGGGACGGCGTCGAGCAACCCCTCGGCGTGGGCGGCGAAGAGGTGGCCGAGGGTCGACGGCATCGCCTGCCGGGTGTGGGTGTAGCCGGGCACCGCCGTCTCGCGGTGCGCGTCGGCGAGGGCGAGCAGGCGCTCGACGACGTCGAGCAGCGCCGCCGCCGCCGCCAGCAGCGCCTCCCGCCCCCACAGCCGCAGGGCGGCGATCACCTGGTCGTTGCGGCTGCGCCCGGTGTGCACCTTGCGGCCGGCGTCGCCCAGGCGCTCGGTGAGGCGGTTCTCGATCGCGGTGTGGCCGTCCTCGTCGGCGCGGGCGATGGCGAAGCGGCCCTGCCCGGCCTCGGCGGCGATGGCGGCCAGCTCGCGCACCAGCCCCTCGCGCTCCGCAGCCGTCAGCACGCCGATCTCGGCGAGCATCACCGCGTGGGCGGCGCTGGCCAGGGCGTCCCAGGCCACCAGCTCGCGGTCGAGCTCCGGGTCGTCGCCGACGGTGAAGCGCTCGACCACCGGGTCGAGCGGCTCGCCCTTCTCCCACAGCCGGCTCAAGCGCCGCTCCCCTCCCCGCCGCCCGCCTCCTCCTCCCCCGCGTGGCCCAGGATCAGCTTGTGGGCGGTGAGGCGGATGGCGTTGATGCGGATGAAGCCGCGCGCGTCGGTCTGGTCGTAGCCGCCGGCGACGTCCATCGACGACAGCTCCTGGTCGTAGAGCGAGCTCGACGACTCGCGACCGAGGACGGTGACGCCGCCCTTGTACAGCTCGAGCCGCACGCGGCCGTCGATGAGCTGCTCGGACTGCGCGAAGGCGGCGCGGATGAAGTCCATCTCGGGGCTGAACCAGAAGCCGTTGTAGATGAGCTGCGCGAACTTCGGGCTCAGCATGTCGCGCAGGCGCAGCACCTCGCGGTCCATGGCGATGCCCTCGAGGTCGCGCAGCGCGTGGTGGAGGAGGGTGCCGCCGGGGGTCTCGTAGACGCCGCGCGACTTGATGCCGACGAAGCGGTTCTCCACCATGTCGACGCGGCCGACGCCGTGGCGGCCGCCGAGCTCGTTGAGCAGCTCGAAGAGGGCGAGCGGCTCCTCGCGCACCTCGCCGCTGCCGAGGTCCTCGACGCGCACCGGCGCCGCGTCCTTGAACTGGATCTCCAGCCGCGCCGGCTCGTCGGGCGCCTGGCGCGGCGAGCGGGTGAGGCGGAACATGTCGGCCGGCGGCTCGGTCCACGGGTCCTCGAGGATGCCGGCCTCGTAGCTGCGGTGCATCAGGTTCTCGTCCGAGCTGTAGGGCTTGGCGGCGGTGGCCTCGACCTCGAGACCGTGCTCCTCGGCGTAGCGCAGGAGGTCGCTGCGTCCGCGGAAGCGAGCCAGGAACTCCGGCTCCTTCCACGGCGCGATCACCGCCAGATCGGGCGCCAGGGCGGCGTAGGCGAGCTCGAAGCGCACCTGGTCGTTGCCCTTGCCGGTGGCGCCGTGGGCCACCGCGCCGGCGCCCTCGGCGCGCGCCACCTCGACCTGGGCGCGGGCGATCAGCGGCCGCGCCAGCGAGGTGCCCAGCAGGTAGCGGCTCTCGTAGATCGCGTTGCCGGCGATGGCCGGAAAGATGAAGTCGGTGACGAACTCGCGCTTGAGGTCGACGACGTGCACCGCGTCGGCACCGCGCCGGCGCGCCGTGTCCGCCACGCGGTCGAAGTCCTCGACCTGCCCGACGTCGGCGACGAAGGCGACCACGCGGTGGCCGCGCTCCTGAAGCCACTGCAGGATGCAGGCGGTGTCGAGACCGCCGGAGTAAGCGAGGACGACGCGCTGGGGCTGGCGGCTCGGGCTCATGCCGCGGAGCCTACCGCGTCGCGGCGGCTCGCCGCGCCCGGACGTGAAAAGGCCCCCGGGAGCACCGGGGGCCTCGAGGGAGCTTCGCTGGCGGGCCTTACCGCCCGTCGCGGTCGGCGTCGCCCGGCAGGCGGGTCTCCAGGCGGTGCCAGGCGTCGCGAACCGCTTCGCGGACCTCGTTCCACCCCTTGCGGACACCGTGCTCGGTCTTCGTCCAGCCCTGGCGCAGCTCGGCCTCGACCTCGTCGTCCCACTCGCGGCCCGGATAGCGCTCGCGCGCCTCCCAGCCGAAGCGGTACGCGGGGCGGTAGGTCTCGTACTGCGCCGAGGGGTCGACGTACGGACGCGAAGAGTAGTGCTCGCGCCAGTACTCGTCCTCGCCGAGGAGCTCGGCCGGCGGCTCGTCGAGGACGGCGGTGCCGCCGGAGGGGTTCGGGGCGCGGGTGGTGCTGTCGGTTGCCATGGTGATCTCCTATGTCGTTGCCGACGGGTTGGTGGGTACCAGCTCTCCAACCCCGGAGATCAGCAATCCCGGTGCCAGGCTACGCCGCGTACAGCCCCTCGATCTCCTTGCCGTACTTGTCGTTGATCACCCGCCGCTTGAGCTTCAACGTCGGGGTCAGCTCGCCGCCCTCGACGGTGAACGGCTGCGGCAGGACGTGGAACTTCTTGATCGTCTCGTAGCGCGCCAGGGTCTGGTTGACCGCCTCGACGCGGTCCTCCAGCCAGGAGCGGAAGCGCGGGCAGGCGGCGAGCTCCTCCGGCTCGCGGTGCGGGCTGCCGGCCTCTTCGGCCGCCGCCGCGGCGGCTTTCGGCTCGAGGGTGAAGAGCGCCGTCAGGTAGTTGCGGCGGTCGCCGATGACCACCGCGTGCTCGACCGCCGGGATCTGCTTGAGCTTGTTCTCCAGCACCTGCGGCGCGATGTTCTTGCCGCCGGAGGTGATGATCAGCTCCTTCTTGCGGTCGGTGATGACGACGAACCCTTCTTCGTCGATCTTGCCGACGTCCCCGGTGTGCAGGTACCCCTCGTCGTCGAGCACCTCGGCGGTGGCCTCCGGGCTCTTGTAGTAGCCCTTGAAGACGTGCGGGCCGCGGATCAGGAGCTCGCCGTCCGCCTCCATCCTGATCTCGGTGTCCGGCAGCGGCACGCCGGCGCGGCCGGTGCGGTAGTTTCCCGCCCCCGGCAGCGACAGGGTGGCCGGGGCGCTGGTCTCCGACAGGCCGTAGAACTCGTAGATCGGGATGCCGAGCGAGAGGAAGAACTCCGAGGTGTCGCGCGAGATCGGCGCCGCGCCGGTGGCGCAGATCAGCGCGCGGTCGAGGCCGATCCGCTGCTTGACCTTGCTGAAGACGAGCCGATCGGCGAGCGGGTAGAGCCACGGCTTCGCCTTGCCCTGCTGGTCGGCGTAGCCGCCCACCAGGCCCTGGCGCCGCGCCCAGGCGGCGATCTTCTTCTTCAGCGGCGGGTTCTTCGCCCCCGCCTCCTGGATGGCGGCCTGGATCTTCTCCCACACCCGCGGCACGGCGAAGAAGACGTGCGGGCGCACCTCCCGCAGGTTCTCGGGCAGCTTCTCCAGGCTCTCGGCGAACCACGTGGTCACGCCGGTGGTCAGCGGAATGTAGAGGGAGACCATCTGCTCGGCGCTGTGCGACAGCGGCAGGTAGCTGATCACGCAGTGCTCGGGACCGACGTCGAAGCCGGTGGACACCTGCGCCGCGGTCCACGTCAGGTTGCGGTGGCTGAGCATCACGCCCTTCGGCGGCCCGGTGGTGCCCGAGGTGTAGATCAGGGTGCAGACGTCGTCCGGCGACTGCGCCGCGATGCGGCCGCGCAGCTCCTCCTCGGAGGTGTCGTCGGCGGCGTCGAGGAGCTCCGCCCAGGTGGTGACGCCGGCGCGCCGCTCGGCTTCGGTGACCTCGCCGTCCCACAGCACCAGGACGTCGAGGCCGGGGAGCTGGTCGCGCACGGAGAGGAAGCTCTCGAGGTACTCGCGGTTCTCCACCATCGCCACCTGCGCCTCGCAGTGGTCGGCGATGTAGGCGATCTGCTCCGCCACCAGGTTGGTGTAGATGCCGGTCGGCCGCGCGCCGGCGGCGATGGCGCCGAGGTCGGCGAAGAACCACTCCGGCCGGTTGTACCCCATGATCGCCACGCCCCGCCCCGGCTCGAGCCCGAGCGTCATCAAGCCGCGCGCGCAGCGGTACGTCAGGTCGCGGTACTCCTCCCACGAGTACGACCGCCACTCCCCGCCCCGCTTCACCCACATCGCCGGCCGCGAGCCCAGCTCCCGCGCCCGCTCTTCCAAAAGCTCCGAAACGACCTCGGTCATCGCTTTCACCCCTGTCCTCTCTGTCACCCGAACGTAGCCGCTTACCTACACCGACCCACGAG
Organism: uncultured Thermoanaerobaculia bacterium; assembly: GCA_964557755.1. Classification (GTDB taxonomy): domain Bacteria; phylum Acidobacteriota; class Thermoanaerobaculia; order Multivoradales; family JBCCEF01; genus CAZLBJ01. The sequence continues at coordinate 1,861 of CAZLBJ010000118.1, read as the reverse complement.
ACAAGTCAACAAAAACGTCAAAAAGTCGGGTTGAACGTCAACGTCAACAGATCGGCGAAGGGGAGAATCAAAAGTCAACAGATCGGCGAAGGGAGGTCGAAGTCGAAGTCGGCAGATCGGCGAAGGGGGAAGTTGACGTTGACCTGGCTGTTGACGTTCGCCACCTACTCGACGGGGAGGCGAGGCGCGGGGTGGAGGGGCGCCGGCCGGGGGCTCCGGCGAGCGCACAGCGCAAGCCTGCGGCGTCCGAGGGAGCGGTGGCGTGCGCTCGCTGAAGAGTGGAGCGCTCCTCCCCAAAGTCCGACTGAAGCGGAACGTCCCCCGGCCGGCGCCCCTCCACCCCGCGCCGTCCCCACCACGACTGCTACGATTCCCCCACCGCGTCCCCGACCAATCCAGGAGCCCCAGATGCACCGTAGACTGCACTCCGTCCTGAGCACCCTTCTCCTCCTCGCCCTTGCCGCACCCGCCTTCGCCCAGGAGGAAGCCCCCGCCGAGCGCGTCGTCCTCGACACCACCCTCGGCACCCTGACCCTCCGCCTCTTCCCCGACGAGGCCCCCGCCACCGTCGCCAACTTCAAGCGCCTCGTCGCGGAGGGCTTCTACGACGGCAAGCCCTTCTACCGCGTCGTGGCCGGCCCCGTCAGACAGGCCGGCGACGGCGGCGCGAACCCCCAGCCCCCCCGGCCGCCCACGGCGGCGAGAACGACCAGCCCACCGTGCCGCTCGAGGCCGGCGGCCATCCCCACGTCGAGGGCGCCGTGGGCCTCGCCCGCGACGATGACCCCGACAGCGGCTCCACCGAGATCTACCTCTGCCTCGCACCCCGCCCCCACCTCGACGGCCGCTACGCCGTCTTCGGCCAGCTCGACGACGGCTTCGACGTGCTGCGCGCCATCGGCGCCGTCGAGGTCACCGAGCAGTGGGTCGGCGACGACAACCAGGTCGCCTTCCACGAGCCGAAGCAGCCGGTGCTCATCGAGCGCGCCTGGATCGTGGCCGCCCCGGAGGCCGCCGCGCCCGCCGCCGAGGAGACGCCGGAGGCCGGCGCTCCGTGAGCGAGCTGCCGCGGCGCTGCGACGTCGCCGTCGTGGGGGCCGGCATCACCGGCCTCACCGCCGCCTTCCACCTCGCACGCGGCGGCGCCGACGTCGTGCTGCTGGAGGCCGAGGACCGCGTCGGCGGCGTCATCGAGGGCCGCACCTTCGACACTCCGGAGGGCCGCTGGCGCTTCGAGGTCGGTCCCAACACGGTGCTCGAGAGCCGCCCCGGCGTCGGCCGCCTGGTCGCCGACGCCGGCCTCGACGGCGAACGGCTGGTGGCCGACCCGGCGGCCAAGAAGCGCTACGTGTGGAAGGGCGACCGCCTGGTGCCGCTGCCCGGCGGCGCCGGCAGCTTCCTCACCACGCGCCTGTTCTCCCCCGCCGCCAAGCTGCGCCTGCTCGCCGAGCCGTTCGTGCGCCCGGCGCCGGCGGACGCCGACGAGACGGTGGCCGCCTTCGTGCGCCGCCGCCTCGGCCGCGAGCTGCTCGACTACGCCGTCGGGCCGTTCGTCTCCGGCGTCTACGCCGGCGACCCGGAGCGGCTGTCGGTGCGCTGGGCGGTGTCGCGCATCCACGCCCTCGAGGCCGAACACGGCGGCCTGGTGCGCGGCATGGTGGCGCGCATGCGCCAGCGCCGCCGCGAGGGCGGCAAGGGCGAGAAGGGCGCCGAGGGTGCCGGCCCGGCCGGTCCCGGCGGCGCCATGATCACGTTCCCCGACGGGCTCGACACCCTCCCCCGCCGCCTCGCCGTGGCGGTCGCCGCCGGCCCCGGCACCGTCGCCCGCGGCACCCCCTGCCGCCGCCTGCTGCGCGACGGC
>CAZLBJ010000117.1:0-3461 GCA_964557755.1 uncultured Thermoanaerobaculia bacterium | reverse complement strand
TCCCGAACCCCGCCGACCGCTCGGGCATCCGGCCGCACGTCGACCGCATGCTGGAGATGGTGGACCTGGCGGTGGCGGGCTACGCGCCGTTCGTGCCGGTCAAGCTCCTGGTGTTCCCGGAGTTCGCCCACGCGGCGCCGGTGTACGAGACGGCGAAGGACCTCTACGAGAAGCTGGCGGTGCCGGTGCCCAACGAGCACACGGAGCGCTACGTGGCGAAGGCGCGCGAGCACGGGGTGTGGATCCAGACCGGCAGCTTCCTCGAGCGCGACGACCGCTGGCCGGGCGCGGTGTTCAACACCACCTGCCTGGTCGGGCCGGAGGGGATCCTCACCAGGTACCGCAAGGTGAACCCGTGGGTCCCCTGGGAGGTGCACGCCAGCCCGCACGACCTGCCCGGCTACGACGAGGAGATGTACCCGGTGGCCGACACGCCGATCGGCCGCCTGGGCGTCGCCACCTGCTACGACTGGCTGTTTCCGGAGACGCTGCGCCAGCTCACGGCGAACGGCGCCGAGGTGCTGATCCGCATCTCGGCGTACATGGACCCCTGGGGGGCGACGCCGCCGATGGACTGGTGGACGGTGGTCAACCGCTGCCGCGCGCTCGAGAACGTGGCCTACGTGGTGGCCGCCAACCAGGGCGCCAGCCTGCGCAACTACCCGCCCTTCTCGTGGCCGGGCGGCAGCATGCTGGTCGACTACGAGGGCCGCGTCCTGGCGCAGGCCGATCCCGGGCCGGGCGAGAAGATCGTCGTGGCGACGATCGACGTCGACGCCCTGCGCCACGAGCGGGCCACCCGCCGAGGCCACCAGAACCTCGCCCACCTGCGCACCGAGACCTTCCCCCTCTACCGAGACCCGATGTACCCCGGCGGCCGGGGCGCCGCGAAGATGAGCATCGAGGACAACGACGAGGCCATCGCGGAGGCGAAGAGGAAGCTGGGCTACGAGTGACCCCGGGACGGCGGTTCGCTACGCCAGCCGCCCTGCTCCCGGTCCGCGACGGGCTGCTGGCCTGGCGCGAGCTGGCCAACAAGCTGCGCGTGTACCGGCTGGTGCGGCACGCGGGCACCGAGGTCGGCCTGCCGCCGCCGGGAAGACCGCTCGACCTGCCTGCCCTGGTCGAGCGCGCCTACGCCCTGGGTGAGTACGCGGCGCTGTGGGCCGTGGAGGGGCTGGGCCACGACTACGCGGTGCGCCGCTGGCCGATGGCGGGGCCGGCGCCGCGGGACCTGATGACCGAGGGCGGGGCGGCCGGCCTGCCGGCGGAGAGCCTGACCATGCTGCACGCCGGCCTGGGGCTCGCCTTCGCCGAGCGCCTGCTCGGTGAGCTGCCGCGCGCCGCGCCGGAGGACCGCCTCCGGCACTCGGTGGAGGAGGTGCTGCGGCTGTGCCGGGCCAACGCGCGGCCTGGCTACGCGGGGGCGGCCGTCGAGTCGTTGGGGCTGGTGACGCGGTTCTTCCACGGCCGCAGGGTGGCCGCCGTCGACGCCGCGCTGCGGGCGCTGGGAGAGGAGGCGGCGCGGGAGTGGTTCTGGCACGGCGTCGGGAGGTGCCTCTACTTCCTGCCGGTGTGCTTCGTCCCCGTCGGCGACGTGACCTGGCGGCCGTTCCGCATGGCCCGCCGCGAGGCCCCGGACGCCGCGGCGCTGGCCAACGCCGTCGGCGGCCTGGGCTGGGCCGTCACCCTAGTGAACATGCGGCAGCCGGCGGTGATGGACCGCCGGCTCCTCGCCCGCCACGGCGACGACCTCGCGCGGATGCCGGGCTTTTCCAACGGCGTCGCCTCCGCCCTCCTGGTGCGCCAGGACACGACGCCGGGCTCCGGCCTGGCGGCGCGCTTCCTGTCCGCCGGCGCCTCGGCCGGGAGCTGGGGGCCGCTGGTTCGGGATCCGGCGCTGCGGGCGCTCCGCGACCTCTGGCCGCGGCTGCGCGACGAGGGGCGGCTGGAGGACGTCTTCCGGGTCCAGCCGTGGATCGGGCGGTCCCGGCGGTGACGGCCTCCCGGCTCACTCGCGGGCGAAGTGGAAGTCCTGAAACTGCACCGGATCGAAGCCGGCGACGGTGACGAGCAGGGTCTCCGCCTTGCGCCGCTGCCGCGAAATGCCGGCGAAGACGAGCCTCACCTGCGCCGGCGTCTCCGCGGGGACGCTGATCCGCACCGGCTTGCGCCGCGGCTCGGACAGGTCGTCGCTGCGCCCGGAGAGCTTGGCGGCCTCGGCGCGGTAGAGGGCGCCGTCGGTGTCGTAGAGCACGGCCTCCTCGATCCACAGCGGCGACGGCGCCGGCAGCTTGTTGTGCACCTTGAGCAGGCACTCCAGGCGCTCCCCGCGGAAGGTGCAGGAGCGCAGGGTCACTTCGAAGGGACCGGCCCCCTCGACCATGCCGAGGTCGCGGACGTCCATGCCGGCCGGCGTCGCCGCCGCCGCGGCGGCGGCGACGCTGACGACGACGGCTACGGCGGCGAGAAAGACGGGAAGTCGCGCTGTCCGCATCGGTAACTCCTCTCTGTCATGCATAATGGAACACGTTTTCCGGCGACACGATGCTCTTGCGAGGTGCGGTGCGATGATCTTCGACGATTTCGAGCTCGATGTCATGGCGTCGCCCCGGGCGGCGTCCGGTACGCGGACCTACAAGGCGCGGGTGGCGAGATCGCCCGAGGGCGACAGCCACTGGCTGCCTCTCTCTCTTCCATCGCGCGAACGGATGCGCGAAGTGGCCAACCTGTTCGCCGGCGGGCGGGACTTCGAGCTCGCCGGCGAGCCGCCGCGCAGGGCCGAGGAGGTGCTGCGGGATCTCGGTGAGGAGCTCGCGGAGGGGGTGCTGCACGGGGCCGCCGGGGCGTGCTGGGCGGCGGCGTCGGTCGCCACCCGCGGCGAGAACCGCACGCTACGCTTCGCGTTGCGCCTCCAGGTCGCCGGCGAGGAGGCGGGAGATCTGCACGCGGTGCCGTGGGAGGCGTTGTGGCCCGACCGCGGCGGCGGCCCGCTCGCCATCGATCCCCGCTTCTCGGTCGTGCGCCGGTTGGCGGTGAGAGGCCTTCGGCCGCCGCCGCCGCGCCCCGGCCGGCTGCGTGTCCTCGCCGTCTCGGCCGGCGACCTCCCCGGCCTGCTGGCGCTCGACTTCGCTGCGGAGACGGCGGGGCTGCAGCGCGAGCTGGACGACCCCGGCTCCGGCATCGACCTGACGGTGGAGGGCGGCGTCACCCTGCCGCGCCTCGCCCGCCTGCTGGAGGAGAGCCGCTGCCACGTCCTCCACGTCATGGCGCACGGCGGCGCGTTGGCCGAGGCGGGCGGCGGCTGTCTCCACCTGCCGGACCAGCACGGCCGCGCCACCGTCGTCGACGGCGAGCGCTTCGCCGCCGTCGTCCATCCCGCGGTGGAGCCGGCCGCGGACCCGGACTCCGCCCCGGCGGCCGGTCTCCGCCTCGTCTTCCTCAACGCCTGCCGCACGGCC
>CAZLBJ010000116.1:0-6502 GCA_964557755.1 uncultured Thermoanaerobaculia bacterium | reverse complement strand
TCCCCACCGGGTAAGATCGCGGCGCCATGCCGCTGCGCCAGACCTCCGGTTCCGTCGTCTGTCCGTCCTGCGGGCGCCTCGTGGGGGTCCAGGACGAGCGGTGCTGGAACTGTGAGCGGCGGAACCCGGGGATGTGGGGGTTCGCGCCGTCGTTGCGAAGGTTCGGCAACGACCTCGGGTTCGTGCCGATCGTCCTCGGCACCTGCATCCTGCTCTATGCCGCGACGCTGATCGCCGACCCGTCCGGGATCGCCGGCGGCGGCGGGATGTTCGGGTTCCTCGGGCCGACGCGGGCCAGCCTGATCGTCTTCGGCGCCTCGGGGCCGGGACCGGTGCTGCTCGAGGGGCGCTGGTGGACGGTGCTCTCCGCCGGCTGGCTGCACGCCGGGCTGCTGCACATCTTCTTCAACCTGCTGTGGGTGCGCCAGCTCGCGCCGGCCTGCGCCGAGCTCTACGGCGCAGCCCGCATGGTGATCATCTACACGGTCGGCTCGGCGGTCGGCTTCCTGTTCAGCACCCTGGCCTACTTCGCGCCCGGGATCCTCCAGTTCGTGCTCGGCGGCGGCCACCCGCAGACCATCACCGTCGGCGCCTCGGCGGCCATCTTCGGCCTGCTCGGGGCGCTGATCCACTACGGCCGCAAGGGCAGCTCGTCGGTGTCCGGGCAGGCGTGGATGTACGCCCTCTTCCTCTTCGCCTTCGGCATCTTCATGCGCGGAGTCGACAACTGGGCCCACCTCGGCGGCTTCGTCGGCGGCTACGCGATGGCCGCCTTCCTGAACCCGATGAAGCCGGAGCGCGGCGACCACCTGCTGGCGGCGCTCGTCTGCCTGCTGCTCTCCTTCGCCTCGATCGTGGTGTCGTTCGTCACCGGGCTCGGGCTGTTCCGCGCCAGCTTCTGAGCCGCGGCCCTCACACGGTGCGCGAGTAGCGCACGGCGGCGCCGGCGGGCTGGCCGAGGTAGGCGTCGAAGGCCATCGCCACATTGCGCACCAGCAGGCGCCCGAGCGGCGTCACCTCGATCGAGCGGCCGCCGAGCTCGACCAGGCCGTCGGCGGCGAGCGGCGCCAGGGCGGCCAGGGCGTCGGCGAAGTGGTCGTCGAAATCGACGCCCCAGCGCGCCTCGACGTCGTCCTTGTCGAGGCGGAAGCGGGCCATCAGGGAGACGATGACGTCGCGGCGCAGGCGGTCCTCGTGGCTCGTCGCCAGGCCGCGGCAGGTGGCGAGGCGGCCGTCGACGATGGCGCGGCTGTACTCGCCCACCCCGCGCAGGTTCTGGGCGAAGCCGTCCGCCACGTGCGAGATCGAGGAGGCGCCGAAGGCCAGCAGATCGGTGTCGCCGTGCGTCGAGTAGCCCTGGAAGTTGCGGGTCAGGGTGCGCTCGCGCAGCGCCTGCGCCAGCGGGTCGTCCGGCTTCGCGAAGTGGTCCATGCCGATGAAGATCCAGCCCGCCTCGACGAGTCGTCTGCTGGTCTGCTCGAGGATGGTGAGCTTGTCCTCGGGGCCGGGCATCGCCGCCTCGTCGAGGGTGCGCTGGTGGGCGAACATCTGCGGCAGGTAGGCGAAGTTGAACAGCGCGACGCGGTCCGGCGCCATGCGTACCACCTCCTCCACGGTGGCGGCGAAGCTCTCCGGCGTCTGGTGCGGCAGGCCGTAGATGAGGTCGACGTTGACGCTGTCCATGCCGCGGCGGCGGGCGCCCTCGAGGACGTGCCAGGTGAGCTCCGCCGGCTGCACGCGGTTGACCGCCTCCTGCACCCGAGGGTCGAGGTCCTGGAGGCCGAGCGACAGGCGGTTGACGCCGCTCTCGGCGAGGGCGTCGAGGTGCTCGTCGCTGGTCCGCCGCGGGTCGACCTCGACGCCGATCTCGCAGTCGGCGGCGAGCTGGAAGCGGCGGCGCAGGGCGGCCATCAGCTCGCGCACCTCCTCCGGGGTGACGAAGGTCGGCGTGCCGCCGCCCCAGTGGATCTGGGTGACGCGGCGCCGCGGCGCGTCCACCATTCCGGCGACCACGTCCATCTCGCGGTCGAGCAGCGGCAGGTAGCGCGAGGCGCGCTCGGGGTCGCGGGCGATGGTGACGTTGCAGCCGCAGAAGAAGCAGCGCGTGCGGCAGAACGGCACGTGCAGGTAGAGCGACAACGGCCGTCCCTCGCGGCGGCTCTCGCGCAGCAGGGCGGCATGGTCCTCGGGCCCGAAGTCGTCGGAGAAGTGCGGGGCCGTGGGGTACGAGGTGTAGCGCGGGCCGGGCCGGTCGTACTTGCGGATCAGCGCGCGGTCGAACTCGACGGGTTGCCACAGGTCGTGCATCGGATCTCCTTCCGTCCGCCCCCGATGATGCCGGATCGCCGCCGGCCGTCGCGCCACCCCCGAGGGCGGGCCGTCCGCCCTCACCACCCGGACGGGCGGAGGGGCTCGGGCGGCAGCCCGGCGCAGCGGTCGTAGAGCTCGAGGAGGGCGGTGCGCAGGTTGCCGGCGTGGCGGGCGTGGAGGGCGGCGGCGGCGGGCAGGGGGACGGACGGCCGGCGGCCGGCGAGGAGGTGGCGGACGAGGTCGTCGAGCAGCGCCGGCGAGGTGGTGCAGGCGGCGAGGGTGGGCAGCGGGCCGGGACGGTGGGCGGTGACCAGCAGGCCGCCGGCGCGGCGGGCGGCGCGGCGCAGGCGCAGCCGGTCCCAGGCGCGGAGGTGGCCGGCGCCGTCGACGAGGAGGACGTCGGCCGGGCCGGCGGCGGCGAGGAAGCGGGCGAGGGCGCCGCGGGCGAGCGGCCGGTCGCGGGCGACGACGAGCCGGCGCGGCGCCAGGCCGCGCGCCGGCAGCCGCCGCGCCAGCTCGGCGAGCAGGCTCGACTTGCCGTGGCCCTCCGGCGCCACCAGCGCGCCGCGCCGTCCGAGCGCCTCGAAGCGGTCGAGCAGCGCCTCCGGGTCGCCGTCCACCGCCCGGTAGGCGAGGGCCGCGAGGCGCCGGGCGGCGAACGGGTTGTCGCGCGGCCGCGCCGTCACCGCGTCTTCCCCTTCGTCTCGTCCTCCTCCTCCAGCGCCGTCAGCCGCAGCTCGGCGCCGGTGGGGGAGACGACGATCTCCGTCCGCCCCACCTCCCCGAACGGTTCCGCCACCAGCTCGAGCTCCCAGGTCAGCGAGATTAGCGCGCCGGAGAAGCTGTAGGGGCCGTCCGGCAGGCGAAAGGTGAAGGGGCGCCAGTCCTGCTTGCCGGGGGCGTCGAAGCGCTCGCGGGCGACCACGTCGCGGTCCGTGTCGCCGCGGCCCTCGGTGCGCCAGGAGAGGCGCAGCTCGACCGCCTCCGGGTCCGAGGGCAGCCGCCAGCTCGCCGAGCCCGCCAGCTCGTCGCCGGGGGCGAAGACGTGCCGCCCGTCCTCGATCTCGACGCGGCCGCCGATCGGCTGCCCGCTCATCCGCCCACCCTCTTCGGGTGCACCACCAGCGGGTGCTCGTCCATGACGTCGGGCCAGCGGTCGATGGTGCCGTGCAGGTGCAGGCTCCAGGCGATCTTGTTGTGGTCGGCCTCGAAGGAGTGCATGGTGTCCTCCGGCAGGTGCAGGGCGGCGCTGCCGCGGGCGACGTCCACGGTGGTGTCCGCGAGGACGATCTCGGCGAAGGTCGAGGTCTTGGTGACGGTGTCCGTGCCCTGGCGGTAGGTGGCCTCCTCGCGGCCGCGGCAGACCACCTTCAGGTGCCGGATGCGGCCGGCGCTGCCGCGGAAGCGCCACGACACGGTGGTGCGGCAGCCGGGCTCGAGCCGGCCGCCGTCCAGCGTCAGCACCGGGCGCGGGTTGAACAGCGCCAGCACCTGGTACGGCACGTTGACCAGCAGCAGCACGCCGACCAGCACGAACGGGATCAGGAACAGCGTCAGGCAGCCGTCCATGCTGCCGGCGGCGGCCTCCTCCCACCACTTCCACACGAAGACCCCGACGATGCCGTTCCAGAACAGAGCGATCAGCACCCCGCCGACCAGCTTGCCGAGCGGCGAGTGCTTCGGCTCCAGCACCACCCCGCCGCCGCCCGCCGCCAGCTCGCCGACGGCCTCCGGCCGCCACTCCTCGATGCCCGCCTCCTGGCGTCGCTTCATCCGCCGCGCGCCGATGAAGACGAAGACGATGCCGCCCAGGCCCACCGCCACGAACACCCCCGGCAGCAGGCCGAGCCACAGCTCGCCGCGCATCTCGCGCGACAGCACCGCCGAGGCCGGGTCCTCGGGATCCACCCAGGCGGTCGTCTCGGTGCCGGCCGGCAGGCGCTGGACGATCTCCGCCTTCCCCTCGTAGCCGCCGGTCGAGCCGATCATGAAGTCGTAGCGGCCGGAGCGGTACTCGCGGCCGTCCACCTCGTAGCGGTAGACGACGTCGACGCTGTAGGTGGGATCGCCCTCGTCGGAGGGATGGACGCCCACCTCGCTGCGCAGCACCGTCGCCGGCACCGGCCGCCAGTCGCGCGCCTCGAAGGTGCGCAGCACCGGCAGCACGAAGAAGGGCACCATGAAGCCGAGGCCGGCCAAGAGGAAGACGGAGAAGAACGCCACCAGGCAGCCGGTGCCCGTCTTCGCCTCGCGGCCACTGCCGGTGCCCTTCGTGCTCGCGTCCCCCGACAGCGAGGCCAGGCCCGGCAGCGGCGACTGGCCGCGGCCCAGGCGCCACAGCATCCACAGGCCGCCGCCGCCGACGGCGACGAAGGCCAGCGGGACCAGCACGATGAAGGCGCGCCACGGATCCCAGCGCTCGAGCGTCGCCTCGGTGGGCTGGTCCGGGTCGACGAAGCAGGGCACCTCGGCACCGGCGGGGTAGCGCCCGGCGAGGCGATAGGGCTCGGCGACGTCGTCCGACGACGCGTAGCCGGGGCGGTAGCGCGAGCCGGAGTAGCGGGCGCCCTGCCACCTCCAGCGGTAGGTCACCGCGTAGCGGTAGGTGCCGTCGTCCTCCTCCACCGCCTCGCTGCGCAGCACCGTGCAGCGCGCCTCCTCCCAGGCGTAGGTCTGTACGCCGCGCCAGATCTCGACGGCGACGGCGTAGAGGGCGAACAGGCCGACGCCGGTGAAGGCGAGCAGCAGCAGGGCGGAGAGCCAGCGGCCGAAGCCCCGGCCTCCGCTGCCCACGTGCACGTGCATCCGGGCCATGAGGCTGACCTCGCGGGGTGGAGACGGTGTGGAACGCGAACGGGCCGGCGGCAGCGTAGCGCCCCCGCCGCGCCGCGGTCAACGGCGACGGGTGGAGGCGGCCGCGCGGCGCGGCGCGTTACGGGTCGGCGTCGGAGGCCGCGTCGGCCCGGCGCAGGTCGGCGAGCAGCTCGTCGCGGCCGAGGCGGTAGGCGTCGGCGGCGTCGGCCACGGTCTCGAAGGGGGCCATCGAGCAGCCGGGGCAGGCCATGCGGCGGGCGACGAAGACGCGCACCGTGGCCGGGCGGCGGTCGAGGGTGTCCTGCAGGTTGTCGGCGAGCTGGATCGGTGCGGGCATCGGCGGGTCTCCTCGGGCTACGAAGGGAGCCTAGGCCGCCGCGCCGCCGCCGTCTTTGCGCTGGCGCAAACGGCGTTACCGCTCTAAGTCCTCGGCGATCTCCACCAGCCGGTGCGGGTGCACCACCACCACCCGCTCGCGCCCCACCGCCACCACGCCGGCGGCCTCCCAGGCGGACAGCGTGCGGCTGACGGTGAAGATCGTCGTGCCGGTCATCTCCGCCAGGTCCTGGCGCGACAGCGGCAGGTCGATCTCGACGCCCTCGGCGGTACGGCGGCCGGCCTGGCGCACCAGGCGCAGCAGGGCGCGCGCCAGCCGCTGCGCCACGCGCTGCGTCGCCAGCTCGCGGAAGCGCTCCTGCACCTCGTGCATGCGGGCGGCGATGACGCCGGTGGTGAGGAGGGCGAGCCGCGGGTGCGCCTCGGCGAGGCGCAGCAGCGCGGCGTGCGGCCAGGCCAAGAGATGCGCCGCCTCCAGCACCTCGCCGGTCACCGGGTAGGCGGCGCCCTCGACCAGCGCGATGCCGCCGAGGATCTCCCCCGGGCCGATGTGGCGCACGATCACCTCCTGGCCGTCCGCGCCGACCTGGGTCAGCTTCACCCGCCCGGACACCACCAGGTAGAGGTGGCTCGCCGCGTCGCCCTGGTGGAAGAGGTGCTCGCCGCGGCCGGCGGTGCGCGGCGCGGCGGCGGCGGCTAGGGCGCGCCGCGCCGCTTCCGGCAGCGTGCCGAGCTGCGGCGAGGCGGAGAGGGCTGCGAGGTCGGCGTCTCCCATGGCGGAGGATTGTCCCACCTGCTTGCGCCAGCGCAAAGACGGCCCCCTCCCGACCGCCTAGTCTGGTCCTCGAACCGGGCGTCGCCGCGGCGCCGCCTCCCACGACGCACCGAGAAAGAGGAGCACCCCATGGACGTCACCGCCGACACCCACGTCGCCAGGATCGCCACCCGCCATCCCGCCACCATCCGCGTCTTCCAGCGCCACGGCATCGATTTCTGCTGCGGCGGCAAGCGCCCGCTGGCCGAAGCCTGCGCCGAGGCGGGG
>CAZLBJ010000115.1:0-6390 GCA_964557755.1 uncultured Thermoanaerobaculia bacterium | reverse complement strand
AGCTTCGTTCGCCGCCGCATTTCCATGGGACCCGCCCTGGCGGCGCTGGGGGTCGTGCTGCTCGTCTTCGACCTGCACGACGTGGCCTCACCTACCCGTTCTCGACGGTCGCCACCTTCGACGGCGACCCGATGTCGTCGTCGACGGTCAGCGAGCTGCAGGTGAACCCGGATGTGGACGAGGCGGCTTTCGAGCGGCCGCAGCAGTAAGGCCCAGCGCCCGTCCCGAGGTCAGCTCGGGCCGGGCGCGGCCGTCCGCTCCGCCCCGACGTCTCCGCCGGCCGCGCTCAGCACCCAGCGGTACCTCTCCTCGACGTCCTCGCGGTCGTAGGGTTCGGGGAGAGCCTCGACGCCGCTGCGGCGGACCATCTCCGCGTGGCGGAGCACCGCGCGGCGGTCGTCGCCGGGGGCGGCGCGGGAGGCGAGGTCGGCGAGGCGCTCGAGCAGGCGCAGGGTGACCGCGGCGCTGCCGCGGCCGTACTGGCGGATCTGATCGTAGGCGGCGTCGAGCAGCTCCGGCAGGGCGACGGGGGGCAACGCCACGCGCAGCCGGCCCTCCGCGTCGCGGCGCAGCGGCCGCGGCGGCGGCCGCCGGGCGAAGCGGGCCAGGCCCGCGCCCAGGAAGTCGATGCAGTTGATCGCCGTGAACGGGTCGTTGATCCCCGGCGACAGGGCGCGCACCGCCACCTCGACGAGCTGGCTGATCAGGAACTCGACGTTGCCCGGCTGGCGGCGCGGGGTCAGCGGCACGGCGCGGCGCAGGTGCTTCGCGACGCCGTCGTCCAGACCCGGACCGGCGGCGGCGCGGGCGCGCAGCAGCGGCGAACCGGCGATGACGAAGCGCCCCGGCTTCTGCACGCACACCACCACCAGGTCGTGGCTCGCCGCCAGCTCCGCCAGGCGGTCCGCCTCCACCGCGTCGACGTAGCCGCTGTCGGCCGCCGCCACCACCTCTCCCGCCTCGCACACCTCGCCGATCATCCGCCGCTCGGTCTCCACCGCCATCCCCGGCCCGGCCTCGGTCTCCTCGCGCAGCAGGCGGTCGAGCGCCTCCTCCAGCTCCTCGGCGACGCCCGAGACCAGCGTCTGGACCTGGATCGACACCGCAGCGTGGTTCATGAAGTAGATGAACACCGCGAGGCTTCCCAGGGTGAGCAGCAGCGCGGTCGAGAGGGCCACCTCCGGCACCGTCGCCGACTCCCCCTGCCGCAGCACCCGCAGCACCAGCAGGCAGTAGAGGAACGTGGCGATGAAGGTGCCGAGCACCACCTGGTTGCCGCGGTCGCGCATGAAGCTCTCGAGCAGCCGCGGCCCGAACTGGCTCGACGCCAGGGTGAGGGCGACCATGGTGATCGAGAAGGTGACGCCGGCGACGGTCATCATCGAGCCCGCCACCGTGGTGAGGAAGACGCGGGCGCTGGCGGCGTCGAGGGCGATCCAGGCGAAGGAGAGCTCGTCGCCCCAGCGGCGGTCGATGGCGATGGTGCCGAGCGCCAGGGCCATCGCACCGGCCGCCATCAAGGCCGGCACGAACCAGTAGCTGGCGAGCAGACGCGACCACAGGTGGACCAGGCGGGAGCGCATGACGGAACGGTATCAGCACCGGCGCCCGGCACCCGGCTTGCTTCCGATTCCCAGGCGTGACAGGCATTTCCATGGGACCCCCCGCCGAGACCGGCGGCGAGGAGGCCGAGACGCACTCCGAGCACGAGGGAGCGGACGGCGGCGGCAAGGCCGGCAACGGCGAGGAGCGGGAGGAGTCGCAGAAGTCCTACCGCACCATCCTCGAGCAGGAGATCACCGCCGGCCTGAACGAGCTCGAGCGCCCCGCCCCCGGCCTCGCCATGTCGGCGCTGTCGGCCGGCCTCGACCTCGGCTTCTCGGTGCTGCTGATGGGCGTCATGCTGCGCCTCGCCGGCGGCGTCCTCCCCGAGCCGGTGGTCGCGATCCTGGTCGCCAACATGTACGCGGTGGGCTTCCTGTTCGTCATCTTCGGCCGCTCCGAGCTGTTCACCGAGCACACTACGCTGGCCTTCCTGCCGATCCTCGACGGCCGCGCCACGCTGCTCCAGCTCGCCCGCCTGTGGGGCATCGTCTACGCCGCCAACCTCGCGGGCATCGCCGTCTTCTCCGCCGCCCTCGCCTGGTTCGCGCCGCGCATGGGCATCGTCGACACGGCCACCTTCCACCACATCGCGCTGCGCATGACCGAGCAGCCGTGGTGGCTGATGCTGCCCTCGGCCGTCCTCGCCGGCTGGCTGATGGGGCTGCTGTCGTGGCTGGTCACCGCCGGGCGCGACACCATCAGCCAGGTCTTCTTCGCCTGGCTGGTCACCGCCTCGATCGGCTTCGCCGGCCTCCACCACTGCATCCTCGGCAGCGGCGAGGTGCTGACGGCGCTCTTCGCCGGCCACCCGGTGGGCTGGGGCGCCTTCGGCCGCTTCCTGCTCTTCTCCACCCTCGGCAACGCCGTCGGCGGCACCTTCTTCGTCGGTCTCATCAAGTGGGGCCACGCCTCGGGGCGCGGCGGCGGCGAGGGCGGCCGTCCGGCCGGCCCCTGGCGCTCCTGACGCTGGCCTGTGGCTTGCAATCTGCCCTCAGTGCAGTGAACGCGACAATGCAGCCCATCAACGCAGTTCATCGACGCGAAGGAGACAGTACCCATGGAGAAGCTCAAGGATCTCGACACCCTGTACTATCACGAGCTGAAGGACCTCTACGACGCCGAGCACCAGATCACGGACGCTCTGCCGAAGATGGTCGAGAAGGCCAGCGACGACGTCCTGAAGACGGCGTTCCGCGACCACCTGAAGGAGACCCGCGGCCAGATCGCGCGCCTCGAGCAGGTGTTCGACCTGCTCGACCGCGAGGCGGAGCGCGAGACCTGCAAGGCGATGAAGGGCCTGATCGCCGAGGGTGAAGAGGTGGTCGAGGCGCGCGGCGAGTCCGACGTCGTGGACGCCGCCCTGATCGGCGCCGCGCAGCGCGTCGAGCACTACGAGATGTCGGGCTACGGCACCGCACGGGCCCTCGCCCAGCAGCTCGGGTACACCGACCAGGCGCGCCTGCTGCAGGAGACCCTGGACGAGGAGAAGGCGGCCGACGCCAAGCTGAACGAGATCGCGCTGTCGCGCGTCAACACCGAGGCCGTCACCGCCTGACGCGCCCCGGCGCAGCACTCCCACGGCCCGCTCCCGGCGATCCCGGGAGCGGGCCGTTCCGCGTCCGGGGAGCACCTCGCCGCACCGCGGGCAACACTCTTGCAGGAACACCCCGCAGAACCGTACCGGTGATGGACTTGCCACAGCGCGGCCGATACACTGTTGCCCCTGACCCCGCGCGCCGCACACCGGATATCGCTTCGCCCGGGCCGCCGCGGGTGGCCGGCGGCAGCCACACGAAATGAGTGAGAGCCAACCAGTGAACGAATGGGTCCGGTGTCTGTCGGCCACCCTCGACAGCGGCCTGCTGCTGCTCGACGAGAACGGCGGCCTGTCGCTGGTCAACCAGCGCGGCCTCGACCTCTTCGGCCGCGGCGAAGACGAGCTCGAGGCCGCCTGGCCGCGCCTGCGGCGGCGCATCGAGGAGCAGCGCTCGCCGGAGGTCTGGGAGACGGCGGAGGCCGCGGTCGAGGTGGTGCTGCCGGTGGGCGGCGAGGAGCGCGCCTTCCTGCTCGAGATCGTCTCCGTCGACCGCGACGACTGCCGCGGCCACCTGGTGCTGGTGCGCAACCTCGCCGAGGTGCGCCGCGCCGAGCAGGACCTATTGCTGGCCAGCCAGATGCACTCGATCTCCGCCCTCTACCGCTCGATGGCCCACGACCTCCGGGCGCCGCTCAACGCCATGGTGGTCAACCTCGAGCTGCTCGGCGACTCGGTCGATCCCGGCACCCCGCAGCGCCCCGGCACCGACGAGCGGCGGCAGCGCTACGTGCGCGTGCTCAAGGAGGAGATGGCGCGCCTCAACCTCCAGCTCCAGGCCTTCCTGACGCAGGCGGCGCCGGCGGTCGACGGCGTGCGCCGCTTCGACCTCGTGCCCCTGCTGCACGAGATGGAGGTGTTCGTCGAGCCGCAGGCCGCCAAGCAGAAGACCGAGCTGGTGTTCGACCTGCCGGAGGAGGCGGTCGCGGTCGAGGGCAGCGCCGACCAGTTCCGCCAGGCGGTGCTGTCGCTGGTGGTCAACGCCCTGGAGGCGGTCGAGCGCGACGGCAGCGTGGAGGTGGGGCTGCGCCCCGAGCCCGGCCGCGCCCTGCTGTGGGTGGCCGACGACGGCCCCGGCGTGCCGGCGGAGATCGCCGAGCGCATCTTCGACCTCCACGTCTCCACCAAGCCGGACGGCAGCGGCATCGGCCTGCACGTCGCCCGCACCGTGGTCGAGCGCCACGGCGGCAGGCTGCGGCTGGCCCCGGCCGAGACCGACGGCGGCGACGCGCCGCTGCCGGGAGCCCGCTTCGAGATCAGCCTGCCCATCCGTGCCGCGCGCGCGGCGGAGGAGGAGACGTAGACCGCATGCCCCACGCACTCGCCGTCGACGACGACCCGAACTTCCTCAACGCGCTCGCCGAGCTGATCGAGGGACAGGGGTTCACCACCAACACGGCGTCCACCCTGCGCGACGCCCGCGAGCGGCTGCTCCACACTCGCCCGGACATCGCGCTGATCGACCTGCGCCTGCCCGACGGCTCGGGCATGGAGCTGCTGCGCGAGTTGGAGTCGCTCAACACCACCGAGGTCATCGTCATCACCGGCCACGCCGACGTCGACAGCGCCGTCGAGGCGCTGCGCATCGGCGCCACCGACTACCTCACCAAGCCGCTCGACATCGCCCGCCTCAAGGAGATCCTGGCCAACGTGGCGGGCGACCAGCTGAGCCTGCCCGGCGCCCAGGCGCCGATGGAGGAGGCGCGCGAGCACAAGCGGCTCGGCCTGCTGCTCGGCGCCTCGCCGCAGATGTTCGAGATCTACGAGCAGATGAGCCGCGTGGCGCGCACCGACGCCACCGCCTTCTTCATCGGCGAGAGCGGCACCGGCAAGGACCTGGCGTCGCAGACCCTCCACCTGCTGTCGCGCCGCAAGGAGAAGCCCTTCCTGCCGCTCAACTGCGGCGCCATCACCCCGACCCTGATCGAGAGCGAGCTGTTCGGCCACGAGCGCGGCAGCTTCACCGGCGCCGCCAAGCGCCACCAGGGCTACTTCGAGCGCGCCCACGGCGGCACCCTGTTCCTCGACGAGATCACCGAGATGCCGTTCGAGCTGCAGGTCAAGCTCCTGCGCGTGCTGGAGACCGGCGCCCTGGTGCGCATCGGCGGCGACCAGTCGGTGGAGGTCGACGTGCGGGTGGTGGCGGCGACCAACCGCGACCCGCACCAGGCGGTCGAAGACGGCAAGCTGCGCGAGGACCTGCTCTACCGCCTGTCGGTCTTCCCCATCCACATGCCGCCGTTGCGCGAGCGCGGCGAGGACATCGACCTCTTGGCCGACTTCTTCCTCGACACCCTCAACGAGGACTACGAGCAGGAGAAGGCGCTGGGCGACGAGACGCGGCAGATCTTCCACGCCCACGACTGGCCGGGCAACGTACGCGAGCTCAAGAACGTCATCCACCGCGCCTGGATCATGGCCGACGACGTCCTCGAGCCCGGCTGCCTGCCGGCGCGCATGCGCGGCGCCTCCGACCGCGACCGGCGGCTGACGTTCGGCGTCGGCACCTCGATCGCCGACGTCGAGCGGCAGCTCATCATGGCCACCCTCGAGCACCACGGCGGCAACAAGAAGAAGACCGCCGACGTGTTGGGTGTAAGCTTGAAGACGTTGTACAACCGCCTCAACTCCTACAAGGAGGGTGGGGCGGGGGAGGAGTTGGAGGACGAGGAGGACGCCGGCGAGGACTAGCCGGCGACGAACGGGGGCTGGACAGGCCGCTGCGGACGGTCCGCGGTGTGTGATAGCTTGTTCCCAGTTCCCATAAACTTGGATGAAAGGGGAGATTCAGGTATGAAGAAGATTCTGAGCCCGTTCGTGGTCCTGGCCCTGCTGGGCCTGCTGGTCCTGCCCGTGGTGGCGTGCGCCCCGGATGCCGAAGAGCCGGCCGAGGAGTCGATGGAGGAGCAGGGCGAGGCGATGGACGAGTCCATGGACGAGATGGAAGACGAGATGGACGACATGGAAGACACCATGATGATGGACGACATGGAAGACACCATGATGGACGACATGGAAGACACCGGCATGGACGACATGGAGGACGACGGCGGCGCCGCCTGAGCCGTCCTGCATCGCAGTCTTCACGAGGGAGGCGCCGCGCCGCGGCGCCTCCCTCGTTTCGTTTCAAGCCTTGCCGTCGCGGGCGCGCTCGAGCAGGCCGACCAGGGTGGCGAGGTCGGCGTCGCCGA